>NZ_JBQENT010000028.1:0-63969 GCF_052044855.1 Metabacillus sp. 22489 | reverse complement strand
TTTTGAGACCTCCGAGTAGATGTTTTGTTCCTTTAGCTGGCCGGCTCAGGACACATTTATCTTATCAAGAGGTCTTTTTTCTATCAAATTTCATTTTCACTTATTACAGGAATGCTGCCCCCATAGTTGAAGAAGAAAAACTAAAACTAAAACTCTAGAGAGGACGATACAATCCTTTCTTGTTTTTGGAAAACTTCTATAACCTGAGTATATCAAAGGTTTCCATAATTAGGATTAAATTTCCTTATACTGTAGTAGCTGTTTATCCTCTAATTACAAAAAATGGTGTGTCAATACTGTTGTCAGTTTACACACCATTTCCTTTGTCTATTTAAAATTTGTACTCCAAAACGAAAGCCTTTGAGACGATCCCCATGCCTCTTTTTATAAAATAAAAATCCAAAACACAATCGCTAGTAAAAAGCGATAAATAGCAAAAGGAATGAGCTTAATCTTATTAATTAGGCTAAGGAAGAATTTAATCGCGATTAACGCGACAACAAAAGCTGTTACAAACCCTGTAATAAACAATGGCAAATCACTGCTGCTTAAATGATTCCAGCTTTCGAGTAAATCCTTTCCAGAGGCGGCAAACATAATCGGAATTGCCATAATAAACGTAAATTCTGAAGCAGTCCGATGATTCATGCCTACGAGAAGACCGCCTGATAACGTTGCTCCTGACCTTGAGAAGCCAGGCATTAACGCTAAGCATTGAAAGAGCCCGACAGCAAATGCTTGCTTATAGGAAATTTGGTCAAGTGTATGTGCAATAGGTGCTGGTTTGAATTTTTCAGCAATTATCATTAGCAAACCACCAGCAACTAATGTCATAACAACCGTTTGTGGTGAAAACAATACATCCTTGATCGTATCATAAAAAAGGACGCCACCAATTCCGAACGGAAGCATACCAATCCCAATATGGAACACGTTTAGCTTTCCTAAACTATCCTTCTCTTCACTTTTATGTAAGCCTAAAATCGTAAGAATTCTCCTCCAAAATAGAACAACAACTGCTAGAATCGAGCCTAACTGAATGACAATTTCAAAGGTTGAGGCACGTTCCCCATGAAAATTTAGAAGATGGCCAGTAAGGATTAAGTGACCAGTTGAAGACACTGGTGCAAATTCTGTTAACCCTTCGACAATCCCCATGATGATGCCAATGATAATATCCATTCGATTTCTCCTTTATCAAATACTCTTTTAAACAATATCAAAAAACCAGTAAATGTAAATAGGGTGGTTTTAAGTAGATTTTAAATTTTCGTTACGATATTTTCCTGTTATTCTCCGAACAAATCGGAAGTAGAGGTGACATTTTTGTCACTTTGAAGTGAAGGTTGGCAGACAATTTCAACAGCTGCTTTTACTCGTACTTATTGAATGATTTTTCGAGTTTTAAATAGAGCATTTTTAGTTTGTATGAACAATTTGAAAAAACATGAAAATAACTGTTTGACATGGAACGCGTTTCATCAATTAGACTTAAGCCAAATAATAGGAAGTGAGGAGAGTCTAATGATTTCAATAATCATCCTTTGCTTTGTGATATATTTGGCATCATACTTCTGTTTAAAGGCATCAGGACAATCAATGGACGTTAAGTCAATGAAGGACTTTGACGATTATTTTATTTAAAAGTAACGCTTCCATTTAGGTTTTTAGATGGTAGCATTGTTTTGCACTTCTCTTTTTAGGAAATGGTATGATGAACGGGGATAGACTATAAATGGAACCCTATCAGGCTATACTGCCGGTTAAACGTGATAAGATGACATGTTTGAAAAAAAGGTGAGCAAATGACAAATATTAAAGATTTAGCGAAGTTGGCTGGAGTTTCTGTAACGACTGTATCTCGTGTGTTAAATGATCATCCATATGTAAGCAAGGAAAAACGGGATGCGGTTTTAAAGGCGATCGAGGCAACGAATTATTATAAAAATATTAATGCTGTGCATTTAAGTAAAGGGAAAACAAATATGATGGGGGTTGTCGTTCCCTTTATTGATCATACGTATTTTGCCTTTTTAATAAAGGGAATTGCCAAACAGGCTTTAAAAAATAATTACAAATTAGTGTTGTTTCAAACGGAATACCAGAAGGATCGGGAACTTGAAGCATTAGAAATGTTAAAGCTTAAGCAAATTGATTCGTTAATTTTTTGCTCGAGAGCCTGTGAGTTTGCCATTATTGAAGAGCATATGTCATTTGGTCCGATCGTTCTTTGTGAGCATATTGAAGGGAAGCGGATTTCTTCAAGCTATGTGAATCAATACAACGTTTTTTTTGAAGCGTTAGAATATTTGTTTGAGAAGGGGCATCGCCGGATTGGCTATAGTATTGGGAGAAGGACAGGGACAAATAGCTATGAGCGGGAAATGGCCTATCGTGATTTTCTCACTAAATATCAGCTTCCGTTTCAACAAGAGTATATTATTGATGGCTGTCTCTATTTTGAGGATAGTGAGAAAGTAATGAAGCGTATCAAACAGATGACAAAGCCTCCCACTGCATTGTTGATTACGAGTGATCAAGTTGCGGCAGGGGTTGTTACTTATTGTCAAGCAAATGGGATAGCGATACCAGAGGAGCTTTCGATTATCGGCTTTGATAACCAGCCGATTGCGAAAATGATGAATATTACAACGATTGATATTCCGCTGTTTGAAATGGGTGAAAATCTTTTTCTGCAAGCAGTTGCCGAGGAGATTTCAAATAAGGAAATGTCCGTGAAACTCATTGAAAGAGGTACGGCTTAACGCTGTTTTCTGATAGAATATTTATATAGAGAAAAAATAAAATGTAACATTCTTTGTATGGGGACAAAACATTAACGAAAGAAAGTTGGAATGCACATGACAAATCAGAGCGTAATCTTCTTTGATATTGATGGGACGTTATTGACTCATGAGAAGGAATTACCAGCATCGACAAAGGAAGCGATTTTCAAGCTGAAAGAGCTAGGACATGAGGTAGCCATTGCGACTGGGCGAGCTCCGTTTATGTTTGAAGACATTCGTGAGGAATTAGATATTCGCACATTCGTTAGTTATAACGGCCAATATGTCGTTTTAAACGGTGAGGTCATTTACGCGAATCGATTAAATATTCCAGCTCTTGAACGATTAACAGAAAAAGCATTATTAAATCGACATCCGGTTGTGTTTATGGACCATGAGGATATGAAGGCGAATGTTCCAGAGCATGCTTATATTCGGGAAAGCATTGAAACGTTAAAAATTAACCATTTTCCAACACATGACCCGAATTATTATAAAGGTCGCGACCTCTATCAATCACTGCTTTTCTGTCCAGAAGGTGAAGAAAAGCAATATGAGCAGGAATTTGCTGAATTTGATTTTGTTAGATGGCATCCTGTATCTGTTGATATCCTGCCTAAGGGTGGTTCAAAAGCGATCGGAATTGAAAAAATTGTGGAAAGATTAGGATTCCCGAAAGAAAGACAATACGCCTTTGGTGATGGGCTAAACGATTTGGAAATGCTGTCTGCGATTGAAAATAGTGTTGCGATGGGGAATGCAGAGGATAAGGTGAAAAAAGCTGCCAAGCATGTAACGAAATCTGTTGAAGACAATGGAATTCTCCATGGCCTTCAAATGGTTGGTCTTCTGTAGTAGGAGAAAAAGAAACAGAGAGGTTCGTGAATGAGATGAAGTTTAGACCATGTATCGATATCCATCAAGGTAAGGTGAAGCAAATTGTTGGGGATACACTCACTTTGGATAATCGTAAGGTTGTAGAAAATTTTGTATCAGAGCATGATTCTGATTATTATGCAGCGATGTTTAAGGAAGACAATCTAACAGGTGGACATGTCATCATGCTCGGAGAAGGGAATCATGATACAGCTATCCGTGCATTAAAAGAATATCCAAACGGGCTGCAAATTGGCGGTGGGATCACTGCTGAAAATGCAGGCGAATATTTGGAAAATGGCGCTTCACATGTCATTGTTACCTCCTACATATTCAATAACGGGGAGCTCAATAAAGAGCGGTTAGAAGCGCTTGTGAAGGAAGTTGGCAAAGAACGGCTCGTCATTGATTTAAGCTGTAAAGAAAAGGATGGGAAATGGTTTGTCGTAACGAATAAATGGACGACATTTACCAATTTTGAAATCAATGCAGCGTCAATTAAGGAAATTGAAGGCTACTGTGATGAATTGCTCATCCATGCGGTTGATGTTGAAGGAAAGCGGACGGGAATTCAAGAAACACTTGCTAAGCAATTAGCTAGCTGGGTCTCAATTCCGACAACCTATGCAGGCGGAGTACGCTCTATCTCTGATTTAGAAGCATTTCGTCAGTTAACAGATGGTAAGCTTGATCTTACAATTGGCAGTGCATTAGATATATTTGGGGGGAATCTTCCTTACAAGCAAGTTGTTGACTATTGCCGTAAGCTTTAATGAGAATTTTACATCATCGAGGGTGACTCAAAAGGGTCAGAACCTTTCATTTGTTTGAAGGGTCTGAACCATTCATTTTGAGCCACCCTTATTTTTTAAAAAGGGGGCTGTTAAAGGTGAATTTTCGCTTAGATGAGGCGATTGAAGTTTTGGAGCGCACGCCAATTTTATTAAAAAGCTTTTTGACTGGATTATCAAATGGATGGCTGCAGTGCAATGAAGGTGAGGGCACATGGAATGCTAGGGAAGTGGTTGACCACCTTATTGAAGCTGAAAAAACAAATTGGCTACCAAGATTACAATTTATTCTTAACGAAGGAACTGCAAAGCCATTTCCTGCATTTGACCGGAACGCCCATTTACTTCCAGGATCTTTGCAATCGATGGAAGAAAAGCTAGATGAGTTTGCAAGGATTCGAAACGAAAATATGATGAAGCTAAAGGAGCTTGTGACAAATGAAGAGCTTCTTGAGCTATCGGGCATCCATCCTGAGTTTGGCGAGGTAAAGATAAGAGAACTGATTTCGACCTGGGCAGTTCATGATTTCACACATATTGCGCAAATCGTCCGAGTCATGGCGAAAAGATACAGTACAGATGTTGGACCGTGGAAGGAATATTTAGGGATATTGAGGAAGTAGGTTTGGTTGGTTTTGTGTGGGAAACATAGATTCATTGTGGCGTTGATTCCTTAAGGAGTGAACGTTTTTTTATTTGGCTATGTTAAGGATTATTGTTGATATTTAAGCACTTTGTTGATTGGAGTGGAGGGCATGAGACTCCTGCGGGAGAAGCGTGTCAAAGGGAGACCCCACAGGAGCTTGCTCCGAGGAGGCTCCCGGACCGCCCGCGGAAAGCGAATGCCAGTAGCGGAAATCAACAACAGAGTTTAACAAAGCCTTTTATTTAAGAGGGGAGTTTATAGCTGTACAATTAAAAACAACTATTATATAATTAGTTAGTAAGGAATACTAACTAATTTCAATGAAAAAGGGGGCTTCTATGGATCTGTTTACAATGATTTACCGGTTTAATAAATTGTATGTTTTACGGCTTCAGGAAATTTGTTCGGCCTATGGAGTCACAGCTGTTCAATGGCTTGTTCTGCACCATGTCTACAATCATGAGGGATGTACGAGCATCGATATTGTAAAGGAATGGTCTGTTGAAAAGCCAACCGTATCTTCTTTAGTACGGAAGCTGAATGAGCAGGGCTTATTGCAGTTTAAAAGTGGTCAAGATAAACGGCAAAAGAATTTGTCTTTGACAGATGAAGGGAAAACCCTTTGCGAAAACATAACAAAGCAAGTGATCGAACTCCAATTATTTGTCGCAGATCCGCTATCAGAGGATAAAGTGAAGGAATGGATGGAAGAGCTAAAAATATTGGAGGAACGTATGAAGCAATATGAAAGATAAAATCTGGTCAAAAAATTTTATAGTCATCTCTTTAATTAATTTTCTATCCATTTTAATGTTCTACTTGTTAATTGTGACAATTGCAAGCTATGCGATTGAGACCTATCATGTTTCAACGAGTATTGCCGGCTTAGTTTCAAGTATTTATGTAATCGGTGCGTTGATTGGGAGGCTTTTAACGGGCCGATTAATCGGGAAATTGGGTCCGTCAAAAATATTGCGAATAGGTGTTATTTTATTTTTTATTAGCGCGTGCTTTTATTTCATTGAAATTCATATCGGATTTTTATTAGTGAATCGGTTTATTCAAGGCGTATTTGTTGGAATTATTGGAACAGCTGCTGGTACGATTGTTGCGCATATTCTTCCTGCTACTCGTAAAGGGGAAGGGATTGGCTATTATAGCTTAAGTGTTATTCTCGCAACTGCAATTGGGCCGTTTATTGGGATTTTCTTAATGAAGCTTGAAAATGGCAATGACTATATTTTCGGATTAAATGTCTTGCTTTCTCTCATTATGATTGGTGCTTTAGCTTTTATTCGTTTAGATAGAGAGCAGTTTCATTCAAATCAGCAGGAACAAAAGGAAGAATCGTTTCTTGCAAAATTTATGGAGCCTAAATCGATCCCGATTTCGTTTATTGCGTTATTAATGGGGTTTGCTTATTCAGGTGTCATGTCGTTTTTATCTTTTTATGCCAAAGAGGTTAACTTAGTTGAAGCAGCTAGTGTGTTTTTCATCGTTTATGCAGTTGCAACGATTTTTACCCGGCCATTTTGTGGGCGATTAATGGATGCGAAGGGACCTAATTTAATCGTTTATCCTTGTTTAGTCATTTTTGCAGCTGGGATGTATTTATTTAGTCAGGCAAGTAGCGGCTGGATGTTATTACTTTCAGCAGCTTTGATCGGGCTTGGATTTGGAAACTTTAACTCGATTGCCCAAACGATTGCTGTGAAGGTAACTGAGCCACATCGCTTTGGTTTTGCGACATCGACGTATTACATTTTTTATGATCTTGGACTTGGCTTTGGTCCGTACTTATTAGGCTTATTTGTCCCATTTGCAGGATATCGTTCCATCTTTTTATGGATGGTTCCAATTATTATCATAAGTATTCCGCTTTATGCCGTTTTACATGGACGAAAAGCGAAATTATATCTTTAGGAGGAAGAAATGATGAATTTTAAACATATTACAATTGCCGGAAGCGGAGTATTAGGAAGTCAAATTGCTTTTCAAACAGCATTTAAAGGATTTAACGTAACGATTTATGATATTAATGATGCAGCGATTGAGAAGGCGAAAGAACGAATTGCCAATTTAGAAGCTACATATTTTGATTATTTTAAAGAGGAGCAGGACGCAGTTAAAACAGCGCAATCTCGAATTCAATATGCAACAAATTTAGCAGAAGCTGTTGCTGAAGCAGATCTTGTAATTGAAGCAATCCCTGAATTAAAGGAAATTAAAGAAAGCTTTTATACAGAGCTTGGAAAGGTTGCACCAGCTCATACGATTTTTGCATCAAATTCATCTACATTGCTACCAAGTCAATTTGCTGAATTTACTGGTCGTCCTGAGAAATTTTTAGCTCTCCATTTTGCGAACCGCATTTGGATGAATAATACGGGAGAAGTGATGGAGCATCCGGGAACAAGTCAAGAGGTTGTTAAGGATGTATTACAATTTGCAGCTGCGATTGGAATGGTTCCACTTCATATTAAAAAAGAGCAGCCAGGCTATATTTTAAATAGTTTATTAGTTCCATTACTTGATGCAGCACAGCTTTTATGGGGAAATGAGGTTGCGGATCCATATACAATTGATAAAACATGGATGATTGCAACTGGTGCACCAATGGGTCCGTTCGCAATTATGGACGTCGTTGGATTAGAAACAGTCTATAATATCGTCAGCACAAAGGCTGCGAAGCATCCAAACCCTGAACAAAATGAATTCAAGCAAATTGCTGATCTCGTAAAAAATGAATATATTGATAAAGGGAAAATGGGAATGCAATCAGGTGAGGGATTCTATCAATATCCTAACCCTGCTTATAATGAGAAGGAATTTTTACAGCCATAAGCTTTATGTAAGGAAACTAGTGAAATCAATAATGAGAGCCTTTCATTTATTTGGAAGGCTCTTTTTTTGCCCCTTTAACTTATTAACGCGATGGGGGACTGTCCCCAAAAAAATAGATTGACGGAACACCTATTCCATAATAGAATAAAGAAAATTTTAACAAAATTTACCTTCGCGAAAACGGTTGTTTGTCTGCCTCTTAGATTATTGCCTATTGTCTCAAAGTGACAATAGGCATTTATTTTCTGAAATTTGTAAGGGGGAAGGGTTATGGGAAAGGTTTTTACGTCTATCCAAGCAAACCATGAGGAGTTTATTCGTAAGCAGCGGATTTTTTTCGTTGGTTCTGCACCATTATTAGAGGATGGTCATGTTAATATTTCGCCTAAAGGTCATGATGTTCTAAGGATTTTTTCGGCAAATGAGGTTGCTTATTTAGATTTAACAGGGAGCGGCAATGAAACAAGTGCACATCTCATCGATAATGGGAGAATTACCTTTATGTTTCTTGCATTTGAGGGTCCACCCTTGATTTTACGCTTATATGGAAAAGGAGAGGTTATCTTACCAGATACACCAAGGTGGAAGGAGCTCATCCCCCATTTCGATCTTCTTCCTGGGGCACGGCAAATTATTTATGCAAAGATCGATACTGTCAAAACATCATGTGGATTTAGCGTCCCATTTTATACCTACAATGGTGAACGCGATACGCTGCAGCAATGGGCTTTAAATAAAAGCGACGAACAATTAGAAGCGTATCATAAAAAGAAAAATTCAATAAGCATGGATGGAATTGTCACACCTATTGGGGAACAGTTTGTAAACGCAAAAAGTTAAGTACACACCATTAATAGATAAGGAAGTATACCTATGAAACTACATTTACTTACTAGCATTCGAACGAATAATTTTACTGATGATGAAATGATGGCGAAAATCAAAACGATGTGGGAGGAAGCTTCTAGCAAGCTAGAAAACAATAAAGAATGTGTTTATGGAGTTTATTATGATTATGAAAATAATTATAAAGGAGATTACTCAATAAGTGTTGCCATTGAAAGGGAAGGCAATAATGGGCTAGCCTTCATTGAAATACCGGATAACAAGAAATATGAGGTCTTTAAAGTCGATATGAATGATGAACAAGGCATCTTGAAAGCATGGAGTACCATCTGGAAGCAAGAAGAGACAGGTGTATTAAAGAGGGATTACTCTTATGACTTTGAAAAGTATTATCCTAATGGTGAAATTGAGATTTATATTGCAGTAAAGTAAGGGGAAAATAACTGCATTTATAAGAGGTAAAAGGAAAAGTAGAACAACAAATATTAATAAGACCAGCTCTTTTAGGGGTGGTTTTCTTTGTGTTTGGAAAAAAAATAAACTACTTTGAATCTAATAGAGAAAATGAAATTTGTATTGCAATAAGATGAGAAGAAAAGATAACTGCATTTATAAAGGAAAATCGGAAAAGAAATACGAATAAGACCAGCTCTTTTGGGGTGGTTTTCTTTGTGTTTGACAAAAAAAGTAAACTACACGTAAAAATCTGATATGTCACAAAAAGCTCCCACTTGTTAAAATCCGTTTTTATCTTCCTGAAAAAAAGGAGGTCAACATTGTGCACCTTTTTAGTCAATATCGTTTATCGTCTTAAAGCTAGATGCCCTTTATAATTGAAATTAAGTAAGCGTTTACAAAATACTCGTCAGGTGGTGGGAATAAGGTGAATACAAGGATAAATTCGAACCAACTGGAAACAAGCTCAGATGTAAATCTTAAATTGAAAACAAAACGAAAGCTATCGATGAAAAAGTTTCTATCGTATATGGCCTTTGTTGGTCCAGCACTACTATTTTTTATCTTGATTCAAATTATTCCTTTCTTTATGGGAATTTACTATTCCTTTACATCATGGAATGGAGTAAGCTCAACGATCGAATGGGTTGGCTTGGACAATTACGTGAAAATATTTACGGGAGACGAGAAATTTTTCAATTCCTTTTTATTTACAACAAAGTTTATGTTTGCGGCTGTCATTATAAGTAATTTAATTGGTTTTACATTAGCTCTACTATTAAATGCCGCATTAAAAACGAAAAATATTTTAAGAACCGTCTTTTTTATTCCAAATGTTATTGGTGGACTATTACTAGGGTTTATATGGCAGTTTATCTTTGTTAAAGGCTTTGCATCAATTGGTAACCTGACGGACATTGCTTTCTTCAAGCTTCCGTGGCTTGGTGATGAAGCAACTGCATTTTGGGGAATTGTTATCGTCTTTGCATGGCAAATTAGTGGTTATATGATGGTTATTTATATCGCAGCCTTACAAGGGGTGGATACGTCTTTACTAGAAGCAGCAAAAATTGATGGGGCTTCTAACTGGTCCGTTTTAACGAAAATCATCGTCCCGCTCATTATACCTGCATTTACGATTTGCTTTTTCTTAACGATTTCAATGGCATTTAAAATTTTCGATTTGAATCTTTCTCTGACAGGTGGCGGACCGTTTAATTCAACGGAATCGGTTGCGATTAATATTTATCAAGAGGCGTTTATGAATAATCGATATGGCTTAGGTACGGCAAAGTCGATTTTATTCTTTTTAATCGTCGCAGTCTTTACGACCTTCCAAGTGTTGTATACGAAGAAAAAGGAGGTTGAGGCATAATGTTAAGAAGGTATACATTTCAAACATTTATATTAGAGATTGTTGCCATTATCCTCGCTCTTATTTTTCTCGTACCATTTTATTTTGTCTTTATTAATTCAGTAAAAAGCTTTTCAGAGATATTATTAGATGCAGCTGCGTGGCCAAAGGAAATTTTATTTAGCAATTACGCGAAGGTATGGGAGATTATTAGCTTTGAGCATGCTTTCTTTAATTCCCTTATTATTACGGTAATAAGCATTGCTGGAATTGTCGTCATTAGCTCAATGGCTGCGTGGAAAATGGTGCGTACACCAGGAAAGGTAAGCAAATTTCTCTTTGTATTCTTTGTTTCTGCAATGGTCATTCCCTTTCAAACAGTGATGATCCCGCTTATGAAGCTTGGGGGCATGATGGGGATTATGAATAGCATTCCAGGGATTGTCATTATGTATTTTGGCTTTGGTGTTTCTTTATCGCTTTTCCTGTTTCACGGTTTTGTTAAAACAATTCCACAGGAAATTGAAGAATCTGCTAGAGTAGATGGATGTAGCCAATTCGGAGTTTTTTGGAGAATTGTCTTCCCGCTATTAAAGCCGATTACCGTAACGGTTATCATTTTAAATACGTTGTGGATATGGAATGATTACCTGCTTCCACTACTCGTGCTCCAGGATGCCGAGCTGCGGACAATTCCATTAGCGACAAGCTCGTTCTTCGCTCAATATACGAAGCAATGGGATATGGGTCTAGCAGCACTAGTACTTGGGATTGCACCAATTATCGTTTTCTTTCTGTTCTTACAAAAGCATATTATTAAAGGTATTGCTGCTGGTTCGATTAAGTGAGAGGGAGAGAAGGGGGACAGTCCCCACAATTGTTGTGGGGACTGTCCCCAAAAAGACGAATTTCTAGCGCGACAAACTCATTTTTCGCTTAAGAATAGGATGCAATTTGGCAGTTTAATACTAGTAAAAGCACGAATTATCGTTGGTTACTCCTCTAGCAGTTTATGAAAGGGAAGCAGCCTGTTTAAATGAAGTCATGGCCGTATGTAAAGTGGCTGTTTTAATTAATGGGGGACAGTCCCACTACCATCGTGGGGACTGTCCCCCAAAAAAGAGTCACTTTTATATAAAAGATAGATAACATAACAAGGAGGTCAATGGGGATGAAGAAGCTCTTGCTCGTATGTTTATCGATGTTATTTTTGGTTGGGATGATTGTTGGGTGTAGTTCAGGGGGGAAGCTGGAAACAGGTGGACAGTCTAATTCTAATTCTGATACGAATACCGATTCTGGTGATAATGGGGATGTTGTGACGCTTAATTTATTTCAATTTAAAGTAGAGATTGCTGACCAACTACAAGAAATGATTAATGAGTTTGAAAAAGAGCATCCGAATATAAAGGTAAAGCTTGAAAGTGTTGGTGGTGGTGCAGATTACGGTGCAGCGTTAAAGGCGAAATTTGCCTCAGGTGAAGAGCCAGATATCTTTAACAATGGAGGCTTTAAAGAGCTTGAATTGTGGAAGGAGCATTTAGCGGATTTATCAAATGAGCCATGGGTTGAGCATGTTCTTCCAATTGGGAAGGTTCCGATGACAGGTGAGGATGGAAAGCTATACGGGATGCCTGTAAACCTTGAAGGATATGGCTTTGCTTATAATAAGGACTTATTCAAAAAGGCAGGAATTACAGAAACGCCGAAAACACTTAGTGAATTAAAAGAGGCAGCTCAAAAGCTAGAGGATGCAGGAATAAAAGCATTTTCGGCAGGATATGGGGAATGGTGGGTTATTGGACAGCATTTATTAAACATTCCATTTGCCCAACAGGAAGACCCTTCAGCATTTATTGATGGATTATATGATGGTTCAATGAAATTTGCCGATAATGAGAAGTTTAAGCAATTTAAGGAAGTCATTGATACAGAAATAAAATATGCAACAGGAAACCCGCTTACAACCGATTATAATACACAAGTAACATTGTTTGCTTCAGGTGAAACAGCAATGCTTCAACAAGGTAACTGGACTGAAAATATGATTTATGAAGTGAACCCTGAGATGAATATGGGCTTTATCCCAATCCCGCTTAACGATGATGCAAATCAAGATGTTTTACCAGTCGGCGTACCGAACAACTGGGTATTAAACAAAAACTCAGAGCATTTAGAGGAAGCGAAAACATTCCTAAACTGGATGGTGTCCTCTGAAACAGGAAAACGTTATATTACCGAGGAGTTTGCCTTTATCCCAGCGTTTGATAATATTGAAGCATCTGGCTTAGGTGACTTAGGTAAAGAGGTATTAGAATATTCAAAGGCTGAAAAGACGATTCCATGGACTTGGTTTACATGGCCAGATGGAGCAAACAAAGAATTTGCCGCTGCGATTCAGGAATATGCAGCAGGAAAAATCGATTATGATACATTGCTAGAAAAATTCCAAGCGACTTGGGACAATTTAAAGTAAAATAGAGAAAAAAGCATGCCATGACAGTCGGCATGCTTTTTACCTATACGAATGTTTTAGAGACAGCATGAATAATCATGAAGAATGTCGGTAAGGAGGTTCTTTTAGGAATGTTCCGAACGAGTATACGAAATAAACTAATTGTTTTACTGCTCCTTATCACGATCGTTCCATTTGGGACCTCGATAGTGACAACCTATTTATATACGAAAGAGTCTTTAAAGGATAAATTTGTTGACGAAAACGTAAACCTGTTATATCAAGGGAAGTTGAATGTTGAAGGATATATTGATGAATTAAAAAATCTATCGCTATCGTTTTATACAAATATCGATTTTATGGCGTATTTACGAAATCCCGAGCTTGATGATGATTATCTTGCAAAGGAAACAGTGAAAAATGTCATTTTAACGATTCTTCACGCTGAGGAAAATATTAATCGAGTCAATATTGTATTTATAAAAGATGATCTAAATGTTTCCGTTTCAAAACGCTCAAGTGTTGTATTTTCTCCATTCATAGAAGAGCTTGAAGCGGAAAATTACGAAAAGGCATTAAAAAATAAGTACTATGTGTACCTTGAGCCGATGCACGTTGTTCAAGGTGAAAAAGCAGCAAATGATAAACGGAACAAGCGAGATATCTTTACGTTACACAGAGTGTTGCTTGATATACCTTCAAACGATTTATTAGGTTATATTTCATTAGATATTGCCCCGTCTCAAATTATTAATATAAGTGAGAAGCTTTATGTGAAAGACAAGGAAGAGTTTTATATTATTAGCTCAGAAGGAGAAATGATTTTTCAATCAAATAATGAGGTTTCTGAGGATGAGGCTTGGATTAAGAAATTAACCGCATCAAAGAAACAAAGTGGGACGATGGAGCTTGAAACAGATTCCTTTCAAGGGTTAATGATTTATGACAGAACGTCTGAAGCTTCTGGAGGCTGGATATTAGCTAAACGTATTCCGTATACATCTGTATTTGAAAGTGCCTTAAGTGTTGCGAAAATCAATATTCTTTTTGGGATTATTGGCTTATGTCTTGTTATTTTAGGTTCCTTTTTCGTTTCGTTTAAAATCACTTCCCCAATTCGAATATTGCTTCAGCATATTAACAAGGTTGAAAAAGGCGATATGAATGTCGAATTTGTTCCATTAGGAAAGGATGAAATCGGTGTATTAGGTAATCGTTTTCAGGAAATGATCGGGAAAATTAATCAATTAATTAACCGTGAATATAAGCTTGAGCTTGAAAATAAAACGAATCAATTAAAGGTTTTGCAATCACAATTAAATCCCCATTTTTTATATAATGCTCTGCAGTCAATTGGAACGGTTGCCCTTAAAAATAAAGTGCCACAAATCTATACGCTTGTGACCCATCTTTCGAAAATCATGAGGTATGGCATGAATATTGATGAGGATGTAGTTCCATTGGCAAAGGAGATTGATTACACAAAGGCCTATTTATTATTGCAAAGAGAACGATTTGGGGAGCAATTTACGTATTCATTAGATTTTGCGGAAACGGATTTATCGTTAACCGTTCCGAAAATGATTCTTCAGCCAATTATCGAAAATTATTTTAAGCATGGCTTTGACAGTCGAGCTGATTCAATTGGACAGCTTGCAGTTGAAGGGAAACGACAGGATGACATGTTCGTCATCACCATTCGGGATAATGGAATTGGCATGAGTGAAGCTCGACTAAATCAAATAAGACAAACATTAACAGACACACAGCAAGAAAGACCGACAAAAGGAACGAATATTGGATTGAAGAACGTCTATCTTCGGTTAAAGCTCTATTATGGTCAAAAAGGGACGCTGCATATTGACAATCAAAAAGATGGGGGAATTTACGTCTCGATTACATTTCCAATCGAAGCAAGGGGGACTTTGGATGAAGGCAATCATTATTGATGATGAACAGCATGTGAGAGAGGGATTGCTCTTATTAGCGGATTGGGAACAATTTGGCATTACCGATGTATATGAGGCAAAGGATGGTGCAGAAGCGAAGGAGCAAATTACAGAGCATCGACCTGAAATTATTTTTACAGATATGAATATGCCGAAAGTAGACGGAATTGATTTATTAAAATGGCTGCATGAAAAGAACCTGCAAAGCAAGATTATCGTTGTCAGCGGGTATGATGATTACCACTATATGCGGAATGCCCTTTGCTACGGAAGCTTTGACTATATATTAAAACCGATTGACCCCGTTATTTTAAATGATACGTTAGCACGTGCAACAAGTGAATGGAAAAAACAACAGGTTGCACGTGCCTCAACCTTGGAGGCGACAAGAGTCATAAATGAAGTAAAGCCGTTATATTGGGATCACCTTTTGACAAATTTACTTACTCATTCCGTCATTTCTCAAGAAACGGTCAACAAAATCCAAGCTGAATTTGCGATCAATCTAAAGCAGGTGCAATGCACAGTTGTTGTTTTAACACTTGTTCCGATCATTCAAAAGGCATTTGGTGAGGATAAAAATTTAGCGTTTTTTACACTATTAAATATTTGCAATGAAATCATTCAAGGGAAAAACAAACATGGGCTTTGTTTTCGCAACGAGACAAAGGACAACGAAATTGTTATGTTCATGTGGGAAAAAAGCGACTATTTAATCTCGCAAATTCATGAATGTATTTACAAATGCTATCAAATGAAGCTACCAATTGCCGTTGGTAAAGAATCACATTCATTGCAAGAATCGTATCAATCTGCGCTCCTAGCATTGAAAAAGCATAACCTATTAGGGAAAAGCAATAATATCGCCTATTATCATGATATGGCTAAAAGCTCTCTCCTCCATTTATTTGATTATTCGCAGGAGCTTATGTGGGCACTACGCAGTGGAAGCATGGAAAAGGTAGATGAAATTTTACAAGGATTATTTCACCGCTTGCAAATGAATCATGAGCTTTCGATGGAGCAAATTCAAGCTTGGGAAACACAATTTGAACAAATGCGTTCGAACTGGCTAAAGGAATATAGTATAGATGAAGCAACCGTCTTATATAATGGTGTGAACTATTGGGAGGAGGATGGATTGTTTTCCTTTCAAAAATTCAAAGAGGAGAAACGAAAGGAATTTCATCAATTGCTAGAATTATTATCAAAGGTAAAATACCAAAAGGATAAAAATAGTATCCAAGAAATTGAAGCATATCTTCGAAATCATTATGATAAGGAAATTACTTTACAAGAGATCGCGGATCGCTTTTATTTAAGCAGAGAATATATCTCACGGAGATTTAGGCAGGAATATGCTGATACCATTACAAATTACTTAACAAATATTCGGGTGATGAAAGCGAAGGAATTACTAGAAAACCCGCATTTGAAAATCTACGAGATTGCGTTTATGGTAGGTTATCAGAACGAAAAATATTTTAGTAAGGTGTTTAAAAAATCGACAGGATTCACACCAAATGAATACCGTGCTCAAGTCGTTTCGAAATAGAATGAAAACACAATTAAGAGAAAAGCCAACATCTTTCCTCAGAAAATGAATAATATATAGAAACTTTATTTTCGAGGAGGGATCATGTGAAGGATGTGAATGTGCAAATAAAGGAGCTTGAATTAAAAATAAAAGACCTAGAACATCAAATAGACCGCCTTGAGGATAGATATTCTAACCAGCTTGATGAAAATGATATACGTGCTGTCATTGACAAAGTGCTATCAGAAAAAGAATTTGCAACACCAAAGCAAGTAGAATCCTCAGTGAATGAAAGTCATCTTCAGCTAGTAAAATGGATTATTGGAACAGGGATTAGTGTAGCAGCAGTTATTGTTAGTATTTTTCAATTTATATAAGGGAAAGAAGAGGCTGCTTTTACTTTTAGCAGCCTCTTTCATTTTTATTATAGATATGAAGCGATTAAATCAGCATTTCCATTAAGTGTATATTGCCCGAACTCATATGGAAGCAGGAAGTGATCACCTTTTCTAAAGCTGTAGGTTGTTCCATTATGTGTAAGCTCACCATCACCATCTATTACACTAACTAATGTGAACGGTTTTTCCTGTGTTAATGTTGTCGTGCCTGAAAGCTTCCATTTTTGTACAGTAAAATATGGACATTCTACATATGTTGTCATTTCAGCACCATCGATTTGTTCTGTTGTTGGTGTTACCTCTGTATGAGAAGACGGTGTTTCTGTTACTTCAATGCTTTTTTCGATATGTAGCTCACGTAAATTTCCTTCTGCATCCTTACGGTTAAAGTCAAATACACGGTAAGTTGTATCGGAATTTTGCTGTGTTTCAAGGATGATTGTCCCAGCACCAATTGCATGAATTGTACCACTTGGAACGAAGAAGAAATCGCCAGGCTTAATTTTTACTCTGCGTAATAATTTGTCCCATTCACCATTTTCAATCATGCTCACTAATTCTTCCTTCGTTTTTGCATGATGGCCATAGATGATTTCAGCGCCCTCTTCACAATCAATGATATACCAGCATTCGGTTTTTCCTAGCTCACCGTTTTCATGCTCGTTTGCATATTCATCATTAGGATGAACCTGAACAGATAAATCTTGATTTGCATCAAGAATTTTCGTTAATAATGGGAAGCGGTCACCTTCGATATGACCAAATAACTCACGATGCTTTTCCCATAGCTCACCAAGGGTTACACCTTCATACTCACCATTTTTTACAACGCTTTGACCATTTGGATGTGCGGAAAAAGCCCAGCACTCACCTGTTGTTTCAGTAGGGATCGTATAATGGAAGGATGTTAATTTTGTTCCACCCCAGATTCTATCTTTAAATATTGGATTAAAAAATAATGGCTCTTTACTCATTCTCCAATACCTCCTTTATCATTTTACTTTATCTATTAGTTTATTTGTTACTTTATCTATTTTAGTAAATAATGTGGAATTGGACAATTTATTTTCGAAACATAAGAGTTATTTTAGTCGAATTTTAAGATGTTCGCAAAAAAACCTTGCGAAGCAGCATTTCTAGTTATATACTATTAAAGTATCTTTTTTGACGATTATCGACAAAAACCATTGGGATTTTTAAAAAAAATGTTGATTCTAGTAAAGATAACTGCTATAATGTTATACATGTCACATCACATGCGGGTGTAGTTTAGTGGTAAAACCTCAGCCTTCCAAGCTGATGATGAGGGTTCGATTCCCTTCACCCGCTCCATACATAATACTGGTTGCAACGCAGTGTTTCGTTTCTTAGATAAACGAGGCATTGCGTTTTTTAATGTGAAAAAGAGGTGAAGGCTTCATGCCAATCACCTTAAAGCTTAATAAATATCGAATGTAGCCTCGCCGCCATGTATTTGGGTAAACATTTTAGCCAATGCTTGTAACAATTGAGCAGCATCCTCTTTTGCTTGCGAAGGCTGCAAATAGACGAGATGTAACGCATCGGTCGTGCTTGTTGAGACGGCTGTTCGCTTTGAATCAACATAAGGGCTGCCAAATGGTCCGTTTTCATCAACAGATACAAGCTTTTTTGCCATTGAAACGTCACGACCATTGATGGCAAGATATGTCGCTTGATCTGTTCCAATTTCAATGCTAACATTACCTTTTATTTGCTTAACATCATATATTCCTAGAGGAATTTGATATTGAAGTGATAGAAAATTATTTAAATCGACTGCAGAGTTCACATAGTCTAAATATTGCTGCTTTTGGACACGACGATATAACGCTTCACTTGATGGACGATATCTCGACGGATCTGTTCCAAACGTTTTAAATAATTTTCGCCATTCATTAATTGCAGGTATTTCAGTGATCTTTTTGTCAGCATAATCAAAGTATAATGATTCTTGAAATAAACGTAATCGTCCCTTTAGCATTTGTGGTGATTCGGAGACTTGAATATTTTGATAATGAACGACACCTAGCTGAAAATCATTGACTAGCTGTTTAATCTTTTGGCTAATTTGAATTTCCATTTATTATTACCTCCACAATGTTCGTACATTTATTTTATCATAGATGAAGCAAAGTCTTTAAAAGGAAGGGGGAGAAGTGATGAATATTGAGCAGTTTAAAGAAGAGGTTATTGCCTATAGTAAGGAAATTGGCATTGATAAAATTGGCTTTACGAGTGCCAATACATTTGAAGAGCTCAGACAGCGCTTGATCAAACAGCAGGAATTAGGCTATCAATCCGGCTTTGAAGAGCCTGATATTGAAAAGCGAGTGACACCTGTTGCGTTACTGCCGAAAGCGAGCTCAATCATTTCGATTGCTCTAGCCTATCCTTCGAAAATGAAAAACGCACCGAGAAGTACGAAGGAAGAACGACGCGGGATTTTTTGCCGTGCTTCATGGGGACAAGACTACCATACGATCTTACGTGACAGGCTTGGGAAGCTTGAGAAGTTTTTAAAGGAAAAGGTACCTGACATTCAAGTGAAGTCAATGGTAGATACAGGTGAGCTATCCGATCGGGCAGTTGCTGAACGTGCAGGCATTGGCTGGAGCGGAAAAAACTGTGCCATTATTACACCTGAATTTGGCTCCTACGTATATTTAGGTGAAATGATTACGAATTTCCCGTTTCCTCCTGATACGCCAATGGAGGACCAATGTGGCAGCTGTACAAAGTGTCTAGATGTTTGTCCGACAGGAGCACTCGTCCAGGGAGGGCAGCTTGATTCAACAAAATGTATTGCCTTTTTAACGCAAACAAAGGGCTTTTTACCTGATGAATATCGAACAAAAATCGGCAATCGGATCTATGGCTGTGATACGTGTCAAACGATATGTCCAGTAAACAAAGGGAAGGATTTTCATTTTCATGAAGAGATGGAGCCAGACCCGGAAATTGCAAAGCCAAAGCTAAAGCCGCTGCTCACGATAAGCAATAAAGAGTTTAAAGAAAAGTATGGCCATATTTCAGGCTCTTGGAGAGGGAAAAAACCGATCCAGCGGAATGCCATTTTAGCACTGGCTCATTTTAAGGATACAACCGCACTACCCGATTTAATCCAATTGATGCATAAGGACCCAAGACCAGTTATTCGCGGAACAGCTGCATGGGCAATCGGAAAAATTGGTGGCGAGCACGTTGCAGAAGAGCTTCATAAAGCATACGAAAAAGAAAACGATGAAGAAGTAAAAGCAGAAATTAAAAAAGGATTGGCTTTTTTAGAAAAAAAATAAGTGGTTGCTTGCAAATGAACTTGTAAGCAGCCACTTTTTTGGTACATTTTAATAAACTCGGCGGGAAATCAACCAACTTCAACGGAAAAACTGTCAACTTTGGCGGAAAATTTGTCAACTTTCTGAAGAAATCAACCAACTTTCCGAAAAAATCTGTCATTCGACAAAAAACGTCATAGCTTCCCGCCTGATAAAAGACATTTCTTCATAACTATGACCATACCTTTTAATATAATACAGGTGGTGGTGAGGAGAAATGAAGCAACTGCTATTAGACTTCAATAAAAAGAAGCTCGACATGCTTATAAATAAAAAGCCATTCACGCAATATCGCGATGACGACCGAGAGTTTCAAGCGTTGGAACGGAGAGTACGCTTATGTGAACAGCGTGGAATTGAGATCATTAAAGGGATAACGGAAATCAAAATAACAAATGTTGCGGAACGGTCGCAAAAAATAAATGATGTCGAGTATACATGCCATCATAAATGGTTAACAAAACAAGATGACTCGATGTATTTAGAGGAACGATTTGAAGAGCGAAGTGCAAGAATTTTTCAGGATGAGCTTGTTGAGGATATGCTTATCGAAAAGCACGAGCCGGCGGTTGATCATCATGTAAGCAATGTAGAGCAGCTAACAAGAGAGCAGTTTACTTATGATCGACTTGCAGCTGTCCAGTATGCAGAGCTGTGGTGGAATAGTACAAATCCAGCTTATAAAAATTTTGAGGTCAATTGTACGAACTTTATTTCGCAATGCTTGCATGCAGGTGGTGCAAAAATGAGGGGCTACCCAAATCGCTCCAGCGGTTGGTGGATGCAAAACAATAATTGGAGCTATAGTTGGTCTGTAGCCAATTCAATGCGGATCTTTTTAGCGAATTCCAAAGCTGGCTTAAGAGCTAAAATCGTAGGTGAGCCTGAACAATTAATGCCAGGGGATGTCATTTGCTATGATTTTCAAGGTGATGGCAGATTTGATCATACGACATTTGTTGTGGCAAAGGATAAAAAGAATATGCCGCTAGTGAATGCGCAAACTTATAATAGTCGGATGCGCTATTGGTCATATGAGGATTCTACAGCCTATACACCTAACATTAAATATACATTTTTTCGAATTATCGATGATACGAGTTCAAAGTAAAAAGTGGTATAATGTCCTTTTGAAGGGTAAAGAGGGGCTCGAATGTCTAAAGGCTATCCTTCTTTAGTAAATAGTTGGGGTGGAAACAATGGCATTACACGTCGTATTATATCAACCAGAGATTCCTGCAAATACAGGAAATATTGCCCGTTCATGTGCGGCTACGAATACAACGCTACATTTAATTCGTCCACTTGGATTTTCGACAGATGATAAAATGTTAAAACGTGCGGGACTTGATTATTGGGAATTTGTGAATGTTGCTTTTCATGATTCATTAGATGAGCTTTATGGAAAATACCAAGATGGTGAATTCTTTTATTTAACGAAATTCGGTGAGCAGCCACATACGGCATTTGATTACAGTGACGTTGAAAAGGATTATTTCTTTATTTTTGGCCGTGAAACAACAGGCTTACCAAAGGATGTCATTAAGGCAAACATGGACCGCTGCCTACGAATTCCAATGACAGATGATGTACGTTCATTAAATTTAGCAAATACTGCAGCCATTCTTATTTATGAAGTATTAAGACAACAAAATTATCCGAGCTTAGGCTAGGTAAATCCTTGCTAGGACGAGAAAATGACTGATTCGATAAAGAATCAGTCATTTTTCGTGTACCCTTATTTTTTTACGCCTGGCTTGCTATCATATCCAGCAGTAAAGATAGCTGTTAGAAATGCTAAGCTAACACCAAGTATTAATAAAAATCCCATCGTGTTTGTCCCTCCCAAAATTCTTTACGAAATTAGAGCAAATCCACAGGGTATGTAATAAAGCATACTTTGAATCTTCCATTAAATCAACATGTACTAAAACGAAAAGATAACGATTACATCTTTTCCTATTAGGTTCCCCATGTATCGCGTGTTTTATCCTTTTTCCTAGTGAGCAAATTCTCATTTCACGAAAATTTGAACACCTGCAGGTAACCCCTAAGTCTTTCCTAATTATAACGTAATCAGCACTTGATGTGAATGTAAAAGAAGATTTTTACAATAAAATTTATCAGAATTAATCAAAAGCTTTTTAGAATGTTAAAGGACATCCTCGCATAAAGTGTATTAATCCGCACAAGGTTTTTACATCTACGACCAATGATGAAGGAGGTCCTTATGGATATCTTAAAAAAAATTGAAAAGTATAGAGAAGATGAGCAGCGTTTAAAATGGGAAGGAACCTTCGTAGAGTATTTGGATATTGTCAAGGAAAAACCGTGGGTTGCTCAATCGGCTCATTCGCGAGTATACAATATGATTAAAGATGCAGGTATTGAAGAGGTAGATGGAAAACGGAGATATAAGTTTTTTGACCACCAGCTATATGGATTAGAGGATGCGCTGGAACGCCTTGTCGAAGAGTATTTCCATCCTGCCGCAAAGCGTTTAGATGTCCGAAAGCGGATTTTGCTTTTAATGGGACCAGTAAGTGGTGGGAAATCGACACTTGTCACTATGCTTAAACGTGGATTAGAGGCTTACTCTTTAACAGATCGCGGTGCAGTTTATGCAATAAAGGGCTGCCCGATGCATGAGGATCCTTTACATTTAATTCCGCATCATCTTCGTGATGATTTTTATCAGGAATATGGCATTCGAATCGAAGGGAATTTATCACCGCTAAATGTGATGAGATTAGAGGAAGAATATGGTGGACGTATTGAGGATGTAAGGGTAGAAAGGGTATTTTTATCTGAGGATAAGCGGACAGGGATTGGAACGTTTAGTCCATCGGATCCGAAATCACAGGATATTGCCGATTTAACGGGAAGCATTGACTTTTCAACGATTGCTGAATATGGTTCAGAGTCAGACCCGCGTGCATACCGCTTTGATGGTGAGTTGAACAAAGCAAACCGTGGGATGATGGAGTTCCAGGAAATGCTGAAATGTGATGAAAAATTTCTCTGGCATTTGCTTTCCTTAACACAGGAAGGAAATTTCAAGGCAGGCCGCTTTGCCTTAATTTCTGCGGATGAATTAATTGTTGCACATACAAATGAAACAGAGTATCGTTCGTTTATTTCAAACAAAAAGAACGAAGCGCTCCATTCGCGGATTATCGTTATGCCTGTTCCTTACAACTTAAAGGTGAGTGAAGAGGAAAGAATTTATGAAAAAATGATTCAAGAAAGTGATGTTTCAGATGTTCATATTGCACCACATACATTAAAGGTAGCGGCGATGTTTACAATTCTCACGCGTTTAAAGGAACCAAAGCGCGGTGACATTGACTTAGTGAAGAAAATGAGATTGTATGATGGCGAAAGTGTGGAAGGCTTTAATTCAGTTGACCTTGCAGAGCTGCAAAAGGAATACAATGATGAGGGAATGTCAGGGATTGACCCGCGTTATGTGATCAATCGAATATCTTCAACGATTATTCGCAAGGATGTTCCATCAATTAATGCATTAGATGTATTACGTGCGCTTAAGGAAGGTCTTGACCAGCATGCGTCGATTTCAAATGAGGATAGAGAAAAATATTTAAACTTCATTTCTGTAGCTCGTAAGCTCTATGACGATATGGCGAAGAAAGAAGTACAAAAGGCGTTTGTTTACTCATATGAAGAGTCTGCGAAAACATTAATGGATAATTATTTAGATAATGTTGAGGCATATTGTAATAAAAATAAACTGCGCGACCCGTTAACTGGTGAGGAAATGAATCCAGACGAAAAGCTCATGCGTTCGATTGAAGAACAAATTGGCATTTCCGAAAATGCGAAAAAGGCGTTCCGTGAAGAAATTTTAATTAGAATTTCAGCATATGCTCGCAAAGGGAAACGCTTTGATTACAATTCACACGAACGGTTACGTGAAGCGATTCAAAAGAAGCTTTTTGCAGATTTGAAGGATGTTGTGAAGATTACGACATCGTCGAAAACACCTGATGAGCAGCAGCTTAAGAAAATAAATGAGGTTGTCGCACGTCTTATTGATGAGCATGGCTACAACTCAACATCGGCAAACGAATTGCTCCGTTATGTAGGAAGCTTATTAAATAGATAAAAAATAATGAGAAAAGACTGACGAATAGAAGCATCCTGTCAGTCTTTTTTTATCCCATTCTAAACGATAATGCTTGTCCGATATGTAACTGGGGACTTGTCTCATTTTAAATGAAACTCTGTTCGTTTTCGAAATTATTTGTCAATAAATCAAATCTTGCGCATAGGATAGAGTAATCCAATGAAAAAACAAACTGGCAATAGGGAAATAAATTTATTCATCCACGTTAGTGTATGCATGTTAAGTGAAAAATGTGACTCTTTTTTTAAAAAAATTTAATTTTTGGAGGGGGAATTAAGATGTCAGGTCAGGACCAAAATTTTGTTATTTCACAAGAAGATTGGACCCTCCATCGTAAAGGCCACGATGATCAAACACGCCATCAAGAAAAAGTACAGGAAGCGATTCGGAACAACCTTCCAGATTTAATCACTGAAGAAAGCATCATCATGTCAAATGGGAAGGATGTTGTGAAAATCCCAATTCGTTCTCTTGACGAATACAAAATCCGCTATAACTATGACAAAAATAAGCATGTAGGCCAAGGAGATGGAGAGAGTCAGGTAGGAGATGTCGTTGCCCGTGATGGTTCTCAGGCAGATGCAAAAGGCCCAGGCAAAGGTCAAGGGGCAGGAGATCAAGCAGGTGAAGATTACTATGAAGCAGAAGTATCGATCATCGAGCTTGAGGCAGCTTTATTTAAAGAGCTGGAGCTGCCAAATTTAAAGCAAAAGGAACGGGACAATATTGTTGTAGAGGATATTGAATTCAACGATATTCGAAGAACAGGTTTAATGGGAAATATCGATAAAAAACGGACGATGCTAGCAGCCTATAAACGGAATGCAATGGCAGGAAAATCTAACTTCCATCCAATATTTCCGGAAGACTTGAAATACAAAACCTGGAATGAAGTTGTCAAGCCAGAATCGAAGGCAGTCGTCATCGCGATGATGGATACAAGTGGGTCAATGGGACTTTGGGAAAAATATATGGCAAGAAGCTTTTTCTTCTGGATGACAAGATTTTTACGAACAAAATATGAGAAGGTTGACATTGAATTTATCGCCCATCATACAGAGGCAAAGGTCGTCTCAGAAGAAGACTTCTTCTCAAAAGGGGAAAGCGGTGGAACGATCTGTTCATCCGCATACCGTAAAGCACTTGAGATTATCGAAGAAAAATATAACCCATCACGCTATAATATTTATCCTTTTCATTTTTCAGATGGTGATAATTTAACGTCAGATAATGCAAGATGTGTCAAACTTGTAGGCGAATTAATGAAGGTTTCTAATATTTTCGGCTATGGTGAAGTAAATCAGTATAATCGTCACTCAACATTAATGTCCGCATATAAAAATATCAATGATGAGAAATTCCGCTATTATATCCTCAAGCAAAAGGCAGATGTTTTCCAGGCGATGAAAAGCTTCTTCCGTAAAGAAGACAATCAATTATATGCATAGCAAAAGAGCCCTTACTTATATGAGTAGGGGTTTTTATTTTTCGTTATCTTTAGAGAAGGATCTCCTTAGAAGGGGAACAGAAGTCATACGAAATGTAAGCTGTTTCAAAAAATGATGATAAAGGTTTAACTTTTCATCGCTTCATATGTAAGTAAATTTGAGATAAGGATGAAATGACTACGTAAAGGCGTGATTTAAGGGTACGATAGAGCAAAATATGACATATTTCACCGAAATTATGGACGTAAACACGTTAAACGATGAATCTTAGGTATGAAAATTTATCTGTAAGAGTTTTGTAAGAGGGAGTACATATAATGAGCTTTAGTCTAAAAATACCAATTTGTTTATTGTGTACACATTTCGAATGAGAGTGATGAAAAAAGATTAGAAAATAATTCTTATTGTATTAGTAATAAAGTAATATATACTGATTTTAAAGATATACAGATAGTAGTACTTTTTGAATGGCTCTTGTTAAATGTTGTTGTCGATTTCAGCATGAGGCATTCGCTTTCCGCGGGCGGTCCCAGGAGCATTTTCTTAAGATGTGCCCTGTTGGGTCTCCCTTTGCTACGCTTCTCTATGCAGGAGTCTTATGTACCTGCTCAAATCAACAATCAGCAATTATCTTTAACATCGCCTTTTCTAATAAAAATGTAACCGGGGAGATCAATGTGAATATTTTAATTACTGGTGGATATGGATTTATCGGATCCTTTATTGCCGAGAGATTTTATAAAGAGAATCACTCTATTTATATTATTGATAATCTCTCAACTGGAAAAAAAGAGAACGTTAAATTTAAGCATAAATTTTTAATCGCTAATATTGAAGATGAGCGTTGTGAGGCATTTTTTAAATCACATAATATTGATGTCGTTATCCATTGTGCTGCACAAACTTATGTGAAGAGATCGATTGAAGAACCGATAAAGGATACTTCGTCAAACATTATGGGGCTTGTGAATATTTTACACTTGTCGAAACAGTACAATGTGAAAAAATTTGTGTTCTGCTCTTCAGCCGCTATTTATGGAGATAATCAATCGTTACCATTAACAGAGGACCTAGAAGGAGATCCGATTTCTCCATACGGTATAAACAAGTGGACAGGGGAGCTTTACTGTAATAAATGGGACGAGCTTTACGGTGTTTCCACACTTATTTTCCGTTTTTCTAACGTATATGGCCCAAGGCAGCATGTTAGTGAAGAAAGCAGTGTGATTACGTATTTTACGAAGCAAATCCTTGCAGGACAACCAATTACCGTTCATGGAGATGGGGAACAAACAAGAGATTTTATTTACGTAGGAGATGTTGCAGAGGCGATTTATCGAGGGGTAATCAGTGAATTATCTGGTGTATATAATTTGTCTACTGGATTAGAGGTTACGATCAATCAATTAATTGAAGAATTTAGTCAACATAGTGAGATTAAGGGGATTGAACATATTGATGCTCGTCCAGGTGATATTAGAAGATCAACGCTTGATAATTCCAAACTAAAAAAAGACCTCGATTGGGTTCCGAAGTATTATCTTGCAGAGGGGCTCACAAAAGTAATTGATTTTTATCAAGCTCAGCCTGCTCAATCTATCGAAGCTACTAAAGGGAAAGAGAAAAAGAAAGCGAATCAAAAGATTCCTTTCCTATCATTTATAGAAAATCTCATTTTGTTTGCAATCTTTTGTGTTGCTTCCTACTTTATTACACCTTATGTCGATACGGTTGATTTATGGTTAATTTATATTTTGCTTTCCGCAATTCTTTTTGAAAAAACACAAATCATTTTTTCCGTCATTTTTGCTATCGCGGTCCACGTTTATTTGATGGCTTCTCAAGGTAAAATTTGGACTTCCATTTTTGTTGATAATTCTCTTCTTGCAACATTTACGATTTACTTATTAGTTGGCTTAATTGTTAGCTACAAGCTTGAAAGAGGAAGAATTGAATTCGAATTTACAAAAGATGAATTAGCTTCAACACAAAATAAGTATGAATTTTTATCGACGATCCATAAGGATACTCTTCAAGTAAAGGAAGAGCTAAAGGAACAAATTTTAAGAACCGAAGACAGTATCGGGACGATATTTCAAGCGATTAAGGAGCTTGATAAATTAGAGCCTGAGGCATTGTTTAATGGGGCTATTCACGTATTAGAGAAAACACTTAAATCGAAGCGATTTGCGATTTATTTCGTCAATTCAAATGGTTATATGAGGTTAGCGGTAAAATCTTCTGATCCGTCCTTTCAACCGAGTGCTTCATTAAAAAGAGAAAAAAATGACTTGATTGATAAGGCTATTCTTCATCAAGAAATTTATTATAATCGAAGCCTTGAAATCGATGCGCCTTTATTTGTTTCACCGATTGTTCAAAACGAACAAACGATTGCTGTAATCATTTGTTATGAAGTAGAGTTTCAACGATTAAATCTCTCCTATCAAAATTTAGTTGAGGTCGTTAGTCGTCTTATTACTTCATCATTAGCGCGGGCAAATGAATATATTCACGAGATTAATCATGAACGTTATATGGAAGGGACAAATGCGCTTAAGCCTGTTTATTTCCAAAGAATTCTTGAAAATAAGTATGAAACGATGGATGAGCTTGGAATACCATTCGTTATGCTAGAGGTTCAAACGATCGATTATTCAGCAGAAAATCTCCAAAAGATAAGCGCACTGCTTCGCATCAATGATCATTTAGGATTTAGTGAGCAAGATAAATTGTTTATTTTACTTTCAAATACAGATGTACAGGATGCGAAATTCGTTATTGAGAGATTTAAATTACAAGGAATAAAAGTGATCGTCCATGATAAGGAGGAACAAATCCTCCATGTTAACTAACGCTTTACTTATTTATTATTTGCTATCAATTATCTATATTTGTTTGCTCGTTATTTTTAAAAGAGAAAATTTCCTTATTCAAGCATTTATTCTCCTTTCATGCCCTTTTATTAGTCTATTATTCATTTACGCTATGTCAAAAAAGAAGTATTCAAAAAATCTTCTTCCTGATTGGCTTTTGAGCCGTGAGCAATATGACGACCTTGTGTTTAAGTCTCCGAATATTGAAGTGGAAACGAACATTATTCCATTTAATGATGCGCTTGTTTTAAATGATAATAAAACAAAGCGGAGAATGTTAATTGACTTATTAAAAGGGGAATTTTCAACAAATATTGACGCCCTTGAGCTTGCGCTGAAAAGCGATGATTCTGAAACGTCTCATTATGCCGCAACAGCAGTGCAGCAGGCGAAAAGTGATTTAATGAAAACGATGAGAAAATTAGAAGAGGAAATCGACAATGCCGAGACAGATAGTAGATTGCTAGAGGATTATCGAGATATCTTAAAGCAGTACATTCGGATTGAATTTTTAGATAAACAAACGCGTAAAAGATACATGTATACGTATCTTGCAACCTTAAGTAAATTAATTAAACTCGCACCGGATAGTAGTAAGCTAAATTATATGGAGAAAATAGACGTAGCCATTTCCCTTCATGAATATCGAGAGGCATTAGAAGCAGCGAATCAATTTTTGGCCGTATTCCCAGACCAAGAGGAAGCTTATTTTGCAGCTATGAATATTCACTATGTCATGAAAAATAGAGAGGGATTTAACGAAATTGTTGATAGACTACGAGGATCCGAAATTAGGCTTTCACCGGATAAGTTGAATCAATTAAGATTCTGGATACAAGGTGATGGAAATGAACAATAGCTTTAAAATTGAAAAAAGTCTGTACATGATGATCGCATTAGTAGCAATAATTGGCTTTCTCTTCATCATTATCCGGTCTGATTTGATATTAAGCCATGGGTATATGAAAGAGGAGAAGAAGCTGAGCGCACCTATCGAGAATAAGGAGGATTTGAGTGGTTATAAGCGCTCGTCCTTTTTACTTCTTGAAGGTGATGATCAGCCTGAGCTTGCGAAAACGTTAAAAAATAACTTAGAAAAGATCGGTAAGAATGTGACACAGCAGCAAATTGGTGAAGGCTCAATCATAACCGATCATACAGATGGAATTATTATTGCAACGGAGAAGATCGATGAGCTAAAAGACATTCAAGCTTTATTAGACTATGTAAAATCTGGAGGTAATCTGTTCTTTGCCATTAGGCCATCTCCAGGCACTGCTCTATCGGCTTTATATCAGCAGATAGGTATTGTCGAAGTTGGTGGCTTTATTGAGACGACAGGGATCGAATTGACAGAACCAATGATAGGTCGGGCAAATTCCATGTCGTTCGAATCAGAGGATATCCGTAATTCATCATTAGCACTTAGAGTTGGGAAACAAGCAACTGTTTATGCGAAATCAACAGATGATTTACCGCTTTTATGGTCAACAAAATATGGAGAGGGCATGTTTGTTTTCTTTAATGGAACGATGTTTACTGATCCATCCCAAGGCGGTCTTTTTATAAAGGGAATTCAGCTAATGGTTCCTGAGTTTATTTATCCTGTTATTAATGCCAAAGTAACCGCTTTGGAAGGGTTCCCGTTTCCAGTTCCAAATGGTCAACATGAAGGGATGACAAATGAGGAAATGCTGCGAAATATCATATGGGCGGATTTACAACGGGTAGAGGCTAAATATGATCTAAACTATACAGCATCTTATGTTTCGGCATTTGATATGTTAACGAAAAAACCTGGACGAGATGAATTAGCAAAAATGCAAGAAAATACCGTTCTCTATGGAAGAGAACTACTGCGAATGGGCGGAGAAATAGGTGTTCAAGGATATCATAATGCTCCGTTAACTGAAGTGAGTAAGTCTGATACAAGAGAGCAAATGGAGATAACAGCAGAACAACTCGAAGGAGCACTCCCTGGCTATCATGTAAGCACGTATATACCAGTTGACCAAAATGAACCATTAATACATTTATCATTAATACATGAAGTGTTTCCTGAGTTAAAGGCTGTTTTAGCAAATGTGGAGCAGCCATCTATGAACGATGGTGTTGCTGTTCTACCAAAGCAGCTAAATGGCTTTGTTGATGATCCGTCGTTAAAATGGGAGGCCTTTAATGGGTTGCTAATGTCTGGTTTTATCTCTGAATCCTTACATCTACAATCCCTTCTTCTAGAGGATGAGGATATAGATCGCTCGCTATTACAATTTGAAACACAGCAAAAAGAATTAAAAAATAATTTTCCGTGGTTACGAAATCAAACAATTTCTAACGTAGCAAAGGGCGTCGAAAACCACGTGAATACAGTTGTCTATGAGGAACATACAAAGAATGGAATCACATTCCACTTAAATCAAATTCAGGAGCCTGCTTACTTCTACTTTTCATCTAATAGAAAAGTAGAATCAACAGAGAATTGTGTCGTAACAACCATTGGACCTAATCTATATTTGGTTGAAACGAATCACTTAACTTTTCATATAAGATTGGGTGAATAAAATGAAGATTTGTTTACTAACCGAAGGATCCTATCCTTATGTAACAGGAGGGGTTTCGAGTTGGATACAATCAATGATGACAAATATGCCGCAACATGAATTTATTATCGTATCAATTTCGGCAAAAAAGGAGCAAGAGATGGTATCTCGGTATGAAGCTCCGAAAAACTTAGTTAAAATTTATGATATTTATCTTGATTCATTTCTTGAAGAAACTATTGAATCCGGCAAACGTTATGACATTTTAGACGAAGAAAAGGAGGCATTCCGTTCTTTAATCGGAGGGAAGGAAATCAATTGGCCTGTTTTGTTTAATTTGCTTGTAAGCGATCGGATCGATTCAATTTTAAATTTTCTAGCTAGTAAGGACTTTTTTGACATTGTCTATGACCTATGCAAAAAGGAATTTATTCATGTCCCTTTCACAGATATGTTTTGGGCACTTCGCTCAATGGTTCTGCCATTATTTATTTGCATTCAACAAAAAATACCTGAGGCAGATTTATATCACAGTGTTTCGACTGGCTACGCAGGTGTGTTAGGGGCGTTAGCAAAGCATCAATATCACAAGCCGTTTCTATTAACGGAGCATGGGATCTATACCCGTGAAAGAGAAGAGGAAATCATTAAAGCGGAATGGATTAAAGGGTATTTTAAGGATATTTGGATCAATTATTTTTATAATTTATCAAACTGTGCCTATGAATATGCAAATGAGGTAACATCATTGTTTGAAAAAAATCGGGAAATCCAAATAGAGCTTGGCTGTCCCCGGGAAAAAACAAGGGTGATTCCAAACGGTATTGATGTAGCTCGCTACAATGTGAAGAATCGCGAGAAAAAGGATGGAATTCATATCGGTGCCGTTATCCGTGTTGTTCCGATTAAGGATATTAAAACAATGCTGCAAAGCTTTTCTATCGTTCAACAAGAGCTGCCAAACGCAACCTTTTATATTATTGGACCAACTGATGAAGATCTAGAATACTATCATGAGTGTCTCGATTTAGCTGAACGCTTAGAGCTGAAAAACGTTATTTTTACTGGTGAAGCAAATGTAAGTGACTATTTAAAATTCCTCGATATCCTTGTTTTATCCAGTATTAGTGAAGGACAGCCTCTTGTGATTCTTGAAGGATTTGCGATGGGCATCCCATATGTTACAACAGATGTTGGCGGATGTTCAGAGTTGATTTTAGGGACAAATGACGCTTTTGGTCGTGCAGGTACTGTTGTCCCTGTGATGCACTTTCATTTAATGGCAGAGGAAATCATTGAAATCGTAAGCAATCAGGAAAAGCGAAAAGAATATGGAAAAAATGGATTAAATAGAGTGCGAGAATTGTATACAATCGAACAAATGATTAGTAGGTATGATTCATGTTATGAAAGGTGGAGCAATACGACATGGCAGGAATAGGATTTCAACTTAAAGCTTTATATGAACAATCCTCTTTTATAGGAAAGCTTCGAGCTTATGGGTATTCAACTATTACTGCCGTTGGGCCAATGCTCCTTTCGATCATCCTTATCACTTGCTCTAAAGAATGGCTCATGCATTTGCATGTACCTTCGGGTGATGTGAATTTGTTTATGGCTGCTATCCAATATGCATTTGTCTTTTCACAGCTTTTAACAGGTGGATTTGTTTTCATCATATCCCGATATGTAGCCGATCAAACATTTATGAAAAAAGAGGAAAATGTGCTTTCTTCCATGTATGGCACAATTGGAATTGTTGTATTTTTAGGGTTGATTGCTTCAGTCTTATTTTATTGGACATCCCCTCTACCATTGTTATTTAAGCTCCTTTCTTATCTCTTTTTTACTGAGCTAAATATCATTTGGATCCTTTCGATGTATGTTTCTGCATTAAAGGACTATAAAAAAATTGTAAAGAGCTATTTGATTGGAGTTATCATTGCTGGAATTAGTATTTGGGTGATGACTGAGGTTTTTCATTATACGAATGTCAACGCAATGCTTTTCTGTCTTGTGCTAGGATTTTTTTGCATTATGATGCTGTTAATGCATGATATTGCGAAATATTTCCAAGTGAACAATAAACGTTATTTTCAATTTCTCGTCTATCTTGAAAAACATCCAGCTTTGTTTTTAATCGGTGTATTTTATTACTTCGGGCTGTATGGTCATAATTTAGCGGTATGGCTTGGAGAAAGAAAAATCATTGTGGGAGATACATTTGTCATGGCGCCATCCTATGATACGCCAGTGTTCTATGCCTATTTGAGTATCATGCCTGCACTAATCCTGTTTATGGTAACTGTTGAAACAACATTTTATGACTCGTATAAAAAATACTATGGCCGTATCTTAAATGGCTACCCTTTAGAAGATATAGAAAATGCTAAGCATGAAATGTTTCGAGTGTTGAAGCATGAGATTTTATTTTTGTCACAAGTACAACTGTTAGTTACATTTATCTTTTTATTTATTGGTGTCCGCTTTCTTCCTTTCTTAGGTATGACACAGGAACAAATTGATATTTTTATGATTGTCGTACTAGGCAGTTGGTTCTTAAGTTTAGTCATTACTCTTTTCTTAATTCTTCTTTATTTTGATGAAAAAAGGGCGGCATGTTGGCTAATTGGCACATATGCGATTTTAAGCTTTTTGCTGACGTTTATTTCGATGAAGATCTTTCATCATTATGGAGCAGGTATGTTCGTTGCATCCTTGGTGGCATTGATTATCGGCTGCCGGATTTTCATGAATCGATTAAATGAAATAGATTATACAACATTTTGCTCACAGCCTATTGTTTATCGAGAGTCTGTAACAAAAATGGAGAGATTTTTAAAAAGAGTCGGCGGCATGTAGGAAAAGGAGAGAGGTATGTGAAGAAAATACCATACTTGAAAACATCTTTAGTTTTCATTGTCATTTTTATTATGCTATTGATGATAAAAACCTTTGCTTCTGAACAAGGAGAGGTCGTTCAAGAAAAAACAGCATCAGTAGACAAGGTTGAAAAAATCGATGAAACACTTTTGGAAGATAAGCGTGTTTATGAAGACCATAATGGAAATGAATTAAAGCATGTTTATATAACAATTTTTGATCAAGAAACAGTTCCAGAAAATGATATTACCTTCTATGAATTAAATGAATCATATAAAGAATATAGCAATCTCGATGATGGCCCAAAGCTGGATATTTTATTTCAAACAGGTACATCTGAAGGACCGGAAAAAGGTGGGTTTATCGAGTCAGGCAAAAGTGCACCAAATGCTACCATTGAACTGCGGGGACGATCAAGTAGACTTGAGGCACAAAAGTCATATAAAATTCGCTTAGGTGATAATGGTGGCTTATGGTACGGACAGTCTGTGCTGAATTTGAATAAGCATGCCGATGATAAAACACGTGTCCGAAATAAGTTAGCTTTTGATTATTTTAAGGAAATTCCTGATTTAATTAGTTTACGAACAGATTTTGTACAACTTCATGTAAAGGATTTAACGAATCCTAATTCAACGGGTAGTTTTGAGGACTATGGTCTATACACACATATTGAACAGCTAAACGAAGATGCTCTTGCGGCTAGAGGTCTTAACCCTGATGGCCATTTATATAAGGCGGAAAACTTTGAATTTTATCGATACCCGGATAAGCTGAAGCTTTCAACAGATCCGGAATATGATAAAAAGGCATTCGAATCTGTTTTAAAAATAAGCGGCAATGAGCAGCATGATGAATTACTTAAAATGCTTGATGATGTAAATGATCTTTCGAAGCCATTTGATGAGGTATTTGCTAAATATTTTAATGAGGATAACTATTTAACATGGTTAGCTGTCAATATTTTATTCGGTAACTATGACACGATGTCGACAAATTATTATTTGTACAGCCCTCTTAATTCTGAAAAGTGGTACTTTATCCCTTGGGATTTTGATAAAGCTTTAGGGCGAGATGCAGAAAGAACCGATCATTTTCCAGATTGGCAAATGGGGATCCAACGTTATTGGGGTACTGTGATTCATAAGCGATACCTTAGTGATCCAGAAAATGTGGAAAAGCTAACGGCAAAAATAACTGAGCTTTCTTCAATCATTAACGAAGAGTCAACGAAAAGCAAAATAGATTCCTATTATCCAACGATTAAACCATTTGTTGTGAAAAACCCTGATCTGAAATATTTAAACATTGAAGCATCTGCATTTGACAGTCATTATCAAGAGCTTAAAGGTGTCACAACCCGTTATGAAAAATTATATAAAGAATCGTTAGAGCATCCAATGCCGATTTTCTTGAATTATCAAAGAGAAAACAATAAGGATCGTTTTACATGGGAGCATTCACATGATTTACAAGGTGATTTGCTAACATATCAATTTCAATTAAGTAAAGATCCATCATTCCAGTCAACCATTGTTGATATAAAAGATGCGAAAAACTTTACTTATGAAATGGACCCTCTATCTCCAGGGCGTTACTATTGGCGTGTCCTCATTAAAGACGAAAAGGGAAATACGCAAATCCCATTTGATTACTTTAAGGATAATTCAAAGGTTGTTCATTGGGGTGTTCAAGAAATTATCGTGAAAAAGGGAGAAAGTTAAGTGAAGAAATTTCGTCATGAGTTAAAATACTATATCAATGAACATGATTACTTAACACTTCGTCGTAAAATTGGGGTTGTTCTTAAGCAGGATAACAATTCAATTAACCAGCAAGGATATTTAATAAGAAGTCTTTATTTTGATAATATCCATGATCATGATTTATTTCATAAAAACAATGGAATTCTTCGACGGAAAAAATTTAGAATCCGTATTTATAATCACTCTGATAAAGTAATTAAGCTAGAAAAAAAGAGTCGACAAGGTGAATATATTTTAAAAACATCCGCTGAAATTACAAAGGATGAGTACTTTAAAATTCTTGATTGGGACTATGAATTTCTGAAAGAAAAGGAACAGCCGATTTATAAGGAGTTTTATCATTATCTTAATAGTGAGTATATGCGCCCACGAGTTATTGTTGATTATGTTCGCGAGGCATATATCGGTCATATAAGTAATGTTCGAATTACCTTTGACAAGGAATTAAGTGTTGTAACAGATTCGATTGATATTTTTAATCCGAATCATACTACACAAGAAGTGTTAGTCCATCCACAAATGATTTTAGAAGTGAAATATGATGAATTTTTACCAGATTATATTCGGAAGCTGCTTCAGCTTGATGCCCATAACCGATCAGCTATTTCAAAGTATGTGTTATGCCGCATGAAATCAATCGAATATCATGGTAGTTAAAGAGAGGAAAAACTATGGGGAATGAAGTTACGAATTTCAATGACATTTTAAAAAATAGCTTTTTGAATGAGAGTATGTTTGGGAACTTATCTGCGATAGATATCTTGCTAGGGCTATTAACAGCCTTTATGACAGGTGCGTTTATTTACTTTATCTATAAGATTACGTACAAGGGTGTTTTGTATAGCCCTAGCTTTAATCTGACTCTCCTTATTATGACAATGATTACCGCTCTTGTTATTATGACAATCAGTACAAATGTTGTGCTTTCACTCGGTATGGTTGGTGCACTGAGTATCGTTCGTTTTCGGACAGCCATTAAGGATCCGCTTGATGTTGTCTTTATGTTTTGGGCAATTGCCGCAGGTATATCTAGCGGTGCCGGGCTATATCTCCTTACGTTTATCGGAGCTATTGTGATCGGGATTGTCATCTTCGTATTATCACGGAAAAAGCATACCGATATTGTCTATCTTCTCGTCATTCATTATACAGAGGAAGCGAATGATGAGGTGAAGCGGGAGCTACAAAAATTAAACTACACATTAAAATCTAAAGTTGTCCGTAAGAAGCATATTGAATTAACAGCCGAAATCGGTTTGAAAATTGACAATACATCGTTTATGGACAAATTAGGCGAGCTAAATGGTGTACAAGATGTCTCCTTAGTGCAATATAATGGGGATTATGCGGTATAAATTGCGCAGTAAGAACAACAACCTTGGGAATGTCCCCAAGGTTGTTGTTTGTTTTACTTAACGTTTTTATTGATAGGTATCATCCTTACGAAGGAATGCAGGGAATTTATGCTTCTTGCTAGCCTTTAAGCTGTCTTCATCGGTAACGACGGTTAGGACTCGAACATTTCTAGCTCGCTGCTCCTTTTTTAAATAGGCTAACCATTTTTTTGCCCATTCACTTTCCATGATATCACTTGCTTTAAAGCTCTCCCATAATATCCCTTCGACATATGGATGTGAAGTCGATTCATAGGTTTCGAAGCCACGATTTTGAATAATGTCAAGTTCAGGGTATTGTTTTTCGATCTCTTTAAGCAAAGCAGCATAGCCAGCTTTCATGTCACGATATACCTTGTCATCCTCATGAAAATAGTATGCAAGATCATCGACTGTATCGAAAAAAATGCCGTCTAATTGATTATCTGCAATATAGGTTTTTATTTTCCAAAGCAAAACCTCGCGATAATGAGCTTGGCGCAAATCCATCACATACGTATCCCACTCATTTACATAGATTCGCTCTCCATCTAAACGGACATAATCAGTAGGTAAAAGCCGTTCTTTTAGCTCCTGATTCCAATTTTCCAGCTGCATCAGACTGACGTAACCGAATAATTTGACGTCAGATTCCTTTAAATGGTTGATATCTTTCTTGGAAAAAGCTGTGGGTTCGAAGATTAATGCATCCTGCTCTTGTAATTCCGTTAATTTTTGTTTATCAGGCTCTCCGTAATAAATGGAGAAGCTATGAACACCCCGTAATGGCCCAGACCAAAACATATCAATGAGCCCTTTCGTAAGTAATAAAATGATCAAACTTAAGAAAAACCATATCAAGTACCTCTTCATTTTCCCACCATTTTCAATGTGATTATTTTAGCGCAAAGCTTATATGAATAATTTTATGAATAATTACTTAGATACCTCGGAGCTTTGAAATGATAGGGTATGATACATTTCAGTAATTGATTTGTCAGGCTTAATACCTAAATCCTGCTGAAGGACTCTTTTATACTCATTAAATAGTTTAATGGCTTCAGGCTTATTGCCTTGCTTTATATAGAGATTAATTGATTTTTGAATGTTCTCATCTAAGTACGGGTTAATTTTTCTTTGAACCTCTAAATAGTAGAGAGCTTTATTTACATCTAAATTCTCATAATATTCGATAACTCTGTTAAGCAGCAGCATAACCTTTCGATGGTACTCCTGTGATTTGTCATATGTCCATTCATATGCATTTAACTCCATATAAGCACCAGTGTATAATTGGAGGATTTTTTCTGTATGATGAATGTTTGATCGATTAATCACATTTAAGGTTTGGTATACATGATCAAATTCAAAAACATCACAGCTTACAGGATCCAATGAAAGACAATAGGATTGATTCGAGAACGTTAGGCATTTTGAATATCCTATGCTTTCTAGTGTTTTTCGAATAAAAGAAAGATTTGTATGAAGATTAATTTTTGCCTTTTTATAATCAGTACCAGGCCATATTTTTTCTATTAAAAGATCCCGGTTGATATAAGTATCCATATGTGAAAAAAGGTAGGCAAATAATTCCTTCCCTTTGGCAGTTCTAAAATTTATTAATTCTCCTTTATGTAACACTTGAAATTCATTGAAAAATTTGACGGTTAAAGGCTCCTTTGCTTCTTGTGCTTCAATTTTAGTTGCAATTGCTTCAGTCAGCCTTTTTATCGTGATTTCGAGCCTTTCTGAAGTAACAGGCTTAAGTAAATAATCAACGGAATTCAGTTCAAATGCTTTAACAGCATATTCAGAATGAGCAGTGACGAATACGATATGGATTGATGGTTGAAGCGAAAGAATTTCTTCTGCCAAGTCAATGCCATTTATGCCGGGCATTTCAATGTCTAAGAAAACGACATCTACTTTTTCCTTGCGTAAGTCAGCTAAAATGTGTTCTTCATTCATGTATGTTTTCTTTATACATATATTTGGATAGTTCTGTAACATATGTTTTAAATAAATAGAAGAAAGTTCTTCATCATCAATAATGATTGCTTGAATCAACATATTTCCTCCTTACTCAAGTTTCTTTTCCGCTCGAACGTATCTACATCATTATATCAAATAAAATTTACCAAAAAAGGGTCGTAAATCTATGTATGATAGAAAATTCACGAAAAAATTGAGAAATTATTAGGTGAAAATGTGAAATTTGGGAATGATAACGATATTAATTTTAATGAAATTAGAGCACACACCTGCTCGGAGGTCGGTATCATGATAACAGAACTTATAATCTTAGCGATTCTTATTTTATGTAATGCCTTTTTTGCAGCTTCTGAAATCGCGCTAATTTCTTTAAATGATGTTAAAGTGAAGCAAACAGCTGAAAGTGGAGATAAAAAGGCAAAAAAGCTGTTCCAATTACTATCAGAGCCGAGTCGCTTTCTTGCAACAATTCAAATAGGGATTACACTTGCTGGCTTTCTAGCGAGTGCCTTTGCGGCTGAAAGCTTTGCTGGGCATTTAGCTCAAGGATTAATTAATATAGGGGTACCTCTTTCAAAAGAATTATTAGGGACCATATCCGTTATTGTCATTACGCTTGTCCTGTCTTATTTTACGTTAGTCGTTGGGGAGCTTGTTCCAAAGCGATTAGCTTTACAAAAGGCAGACGAAATAGCAAATATAGCTGTAACCCCGTTAACTTTTCTATCAAAGGTAACGTCACCGTTCGTAAAACTACTGACAATGTCTACGAACTTTCTTGTTCGCCTGTTTGGAGTTGACCCAGATGCAGAAGATGAAAATGTGACGGAAGAAGAAATACGGATGATGATCGACGTTGGGAAGGAAAGGGGAACGATTCAAGAAAACGAAAAAATGATGATTCATAATATATTTGAGCTAGATAATAAATCCGTTTCAGAAATTATGACTCATCGTACGGACATCGTTGCCATTCCCTTGGAGTATTCTTTGCTAGAAACAGTCAGGCTTGTGAATGTTGAAAAATATACGAGATTTCCTGTCTATGAGGAAGGGATTGACCGAATAGTTGGCATTCTTCATGTGAAGGATTTAATTCAATTTATTGAAACGTGTGATGATAATCAATTTAATCTCAAGGAATTGCTGAGAGACCCATATTTTGTTCTTGAGTCAAAGCCGATTGATGAATTATTTAAAGAGATGCAAATGCATAATATTCATATGGCAATTGCTATCGATGAATATGGAGGAACAGATGGAGTTGTCACAATTGAAGATGTGATTGAAGAAATTGTAGGGAATATATTTGATGAATATGATGATCGCGAATTAGATGACGAGGAGATTATGAAAGTCGATGAACAAACATACCTCATACCAGGGAAAACAAATCTTTATGTCGTTGAAGAGCGATTAAATATTCAATTTCCTACAGATGACTATGATACAATAAGCGGATTTGTTATTGGAAGATTAGGGTATATCCCTAGTGAGGATGAAAAGCCTGAAGTGAAATTTGAAAATATTTTATTTACTGTAGAGGAAATGGATGAAAAACGGATCATGCTAATAAAGGCCTCTATTCAGGAAAGTTCGGCAGATTATATGGATGAGTAGAAGAAGATATAAAATTAGTTAATAGTATGAGCTAGATATTAGGCAAATGAAGGGGAGGTAATGTAGAATGAGGAGGACGTGAAAAATGAAAGGGGATACATATGAGCTATATGGCAAGCAGTGAGAGATATGGAGAAATGAAATATAATCGAGTTGGCAATTCGGGGTTATTATTACCTGCCATTTCATTAGGCTTATGGCATAACTTTGGTGGCGTGGATACATACGAAAACGGTCGGGCAATGCTTCGTCGTGCCTTTGACTTAGGAATTACACATTTTGATTTAGCAAATAACTACGGTCCACCACCAGGCAGTGCGGAAGAAATGTTTGGGAAAATGCTAAAAACGGATTTTTTACCATATCGCGATGAGATGGTTATTTCAACAAAGGCAGGATACCGGATGTGGGATGGTCCTTACGGAGAATGGGGCTCAAGAAAGTATTTAATTTCAAGCCTTGACCAAAGCTTAAAACGGATGGGATTAGATTATGTTGATATTTTTTATTCTCACCGTCCAGATCCTCATACACCTTTAGAAGAAACGATGGGGGCATTAGATCAAATCGTCCGTCAAGGTAAAGCGTTATATGTCGGTATTTCAAGCTATGATGCAGAACAAACAGCAAAAGCTGTAGAAATATTAAACGATCTTGGGACACCGTTGTTAATTCATCAGCCAAGCTATTCGATGTTTAATCGTTGGGTTGAGGATGGTTTATTGGATGTGCTAACAAATAGCGGTGTAGGCTCTATTGCATTTTGTCCATTAGAGCAAGGGCTGTTAACGAATAAATATCTCTCAGGTATTCCTTCTGATTCACGAGCTGCTAAAGAGAATACGTACTTGAGTGAAGAAAGAATAACGTTCGATGTCATTCGCCGTGTGAAACAATTAAATGAACTAGCAGTTGAAAGAGGACAAAATCTTGCCCAAATGGCTCTAGCATGGGTTCTACGTGAAGGTCGAATTACATCTGCTTTAATTGGTGCGAGCAAGGTAAGTCAAATTGAAGACAATGTTGCAGCATTAAATAATCTTGACTTTACCTCAGAAGAATTGGCAAAAATTGAACAAATTTTAAAGAAATAAATAGGATGGAAAAGGCTGATTAAACGAATTGCTCTACTTAGCTGTAGAGCTTAGTTTTTTCCGCCTTTTTATGTTGTGTTTCTGGAAAAAAAGATTTACTATTTTTGTAGATTAATGGAAATGCAATTTTCCCTAACAAGTTGGTCAGGAGAGAGGAAATGAAGGAATTAACGTTTACATCATATGAGCAATATTTGCAATATATGGAGCATAAAGCGATGGAAAAGGCAGTTATGAAAGGGCTTCAGGATGAGGAGTTAGCTACGTATAAAAAGGAATTCAAAGAAAATGTGATGAAGGTATGGAATGATTATGATTGTGATTATTGGCTCGAAAAGCACGGCTATGTCGTAATCTCGGTTTGGAAGGATGGAATAGGTGGAAGAAAGCTAATGAGGGGACGTCCTAAAAAGCTGGATTCGGAAAAATTTAAGCATACGCTCCATGTCAGACTTGATGATGAAACATACAATAAATTTTGCAACTACTGCGAAGAAAACAATTTGGAAAAGTCTGAAGCGATAAGAGAAATGATTAAAAGACTTTAAGAATGTAAAGGTAAAGTACTAGAAATTTAGGAATAGAGTAGATGAAATAGCTCAGGTTCACAGTCAATGTTATTTGTGAGAAAGAAATACATATTGGTTGTGAAAATTCTGTAAATACACTTATATAATAAAATATTTAATAAATAGTGCTTTTCACTATTTATTTTTTGTGATACATTAAATACTATAGTTGATAATCAATCTCATTAAAATAAATGTAAGAAAAACTAGAGTTTGCTTGCTATTTAACTGCTTATGATAATGATTATCATATTTGAAATCCGTTCATCGGAAGGTCTTTTTAAACGTTCGATGTCGTGTTACATAAGCATTAGAGAGATTTTTGATTATTTTTCTAGCATTTCGTTTTATACTTTTTGTTGTAACTTTTCATGATAATGATTTTCAATTGTCATGGTAAAAATAAACATGTTATGAGGGTTTTTTCAATGAGATTATGGATGTTAGGAATTGTAGCTATCGTCCTGTCTTTTATTTCGCTATTTATCGGAGCAATTGATATCACACCGAGTGACTTGCTAAATTGGAAATCAGATGAGACACAAATTTTCCTTATTAGCCGCCTCCCACGGTTAATTGCGATTATATTAGCAGGGGCAGGAATGAGTATTGCCGGCTTAATCATGCAGTCATTGAGCCGAAATAAGTTTGTTTCACCAACAACTGCTGGAACATTAGATGCAGCAAAGCTAGGTATTTTAATTTCAATGCTATTTTTTACGAATGTCACATATACGCAGCAGGTAATATTTAGTTTTGCCTTTGCATTAGCGGGTACATTCGTTTTTATGCAAATATTAGATCGGATCAAATTTAAAGATGCCATTTTCGTCCCATTAATCGGTATTATGTATGGGAATATTTTGTCGTCTATTACGACCTTTTTAGGATATGAAGCTGATTTGCTGCAAAATATCTCTTCATGGCTTATGGGGAGCTTCACATTGGTCATTGCAGGCCGTTATGAGCTTTTATATGTTAGTATTCCAGCTGTGATTATCGCGTATCTTTATGCGAATAAATTTACAGTTGCAGGAATGGGAGAAGATTTTGCGAGGAATCTTGGCTTAAGCTATAAGGTAGTACTAAATATTGGGCTTGTCCTTGTTGCGATTATTTCGACAACAGTTGTCTTAACTGTTGGGGTTATTCCCTTTTTAGGGCTTATTGTGCCAAATATTGTCTCTCTTTATTTAGGTGATAACCTACGTAAAACGATTCCACATACAGCGATGTTAGGTGTTGTTTTCCTATTAATATGTGACATTCTCGGACGGATCATCATTCATCCTTATGAGATTCCGGTGAATGTAACAGTGGCAGTGATAGGCAGTGCGATCTTCTTAACGATGCTACTTAGGGGGAGAGCATATGCGAAATAGTACAAAACTGATTATATTAGGTGCAATTGCGCTTGCATGTATATTGCTTTATGGCTTTTATGATATAAAAGGCGGCTTTGATTATGCCTTTCCAAAGCGGATGATCCGCGTAACAGCAATGGTTGTTACAGGAGTCGCGATCGCATATTCGACTGTTGTGTTCCAAACCATTACCCATAATCGAATTTTAACACCTTCCGTTATGGGACTTGATTCTATGTATCAAGTCGTTCAAACATTAATTTACTTTTTTGCTGGCTCGATGTCAGTTTGGGTCTTAAATAAATATTTAAACTTTGGTGCGGCAATTGCGGCAATGGTCATCTTTGCAATGCTTTTATATCGATTTTTGTTTAGAGCAGATAAGCACCCGATTTATTTTCTTTTACTAATCGGGATGATTATTGGAACACTTCTAGGAAGCTTAGTCACATTTCTGCAAGTATTGATTGATCCTGTTGAATATTTAAGTCTCCAAAGTAGACTGTTTGCGACCTTTACGAACGTAAAAGCGGAATTATTATTTATTTCAATTGGTATCTTATTTTTTGCCTTTCTTTATGGCTTCCTTATCATGGATAAGCTTGATGTGATGTCACTTGGCCGTGAAAATGCGATGAATCTTGGAATTAACTATGACGGTATGGTGATGAGAATTTTAATTTTATCATCAGTTTTAATTGCGACATCAACAGCGCTTGTCGGACCAATTACATTTTTTGGGTTGATTGTGGCGAATCTTTCCTATCAGTATTTGGTGACATATAAACACTCTATCCACATATTAGGAGCAAGCCTAATTAGTATCATTGCGTTAGTCGGCGGGAATTTCCTTGTTGAGCATATCTTTGAATTACGGACAACATTAAGTGTTATTATTAACTTTATCGGTGGTATTTACTTTATTTATCTATTACTAAAAGAAAGTAGGGCAGCAGGATGATTGAAATTAAAGGATTAACAAAGCAATTTGGGAAAAAGCCTGTTGTAGAGGATGTTACAGTTACAATCGAGCCGGGTACCATTACATCGTTTATCGGTCCGAACGGTGCTGGAAAGTCAACACTTCTTTCTATGGTGAGCCGTTTATTAGAAGCAGATACAGGTGAAGTATTGCTTGATAATAATAACGTGAAAAAGTGGAAGTCTTCTGAATTTGCGAAGCGAGTATCGATTTTAAAACAATCAAACTACCTTAATGTACGTTTAACGGTCCGTGAGCTTGTCGCATTCGGTCGCTATCCGTATTCACGGGGACGTTTAACTGCTGAAGACAAAACGTTTATTGATCAAGCCCTTGAATATATGAATTTAACCGAGATGCAAGATAAGTTTCTAGATGAATTATCAGGTGGTCAAAAGCAACGAGCATTTATTGCGATGGTCATTGCTCAGGATACCGATTATGTCCTGTTGGATGAGCCTTTAAATAACCTCGATATGAAGCACTCTGTTCAAATTATGAAAATTTTACGTAAACTAGTCGATGAGCTCGGAAAAACGGTTGTCATTGTATTGCATGATATTAACTTTGCGTCTGTTTATTCAGATCGAATTGTTGCATTGAAAAATGGCAAGCTTATGAAAAACGGGCCAACCCATGAAATCATTAACTCTGATGCACTACGTGAAATTTATGATATGGATATTCCGATTCAGGAGCAAAATGGATGCAGAATTTGTGTCTATTTCAATTCACATACGTAAGTTGGTTACGTCAGCCTAGAGAAATCTATTAATTTCATCATGGTTTTCTCTAGGTATAATTCCTTAAATAGTGTCAGTTTTTTGATATTTTCGAAGAAGCGTAAAAAAATATTAAAAAAGCAATTGACTTAAAATGTTTAATAGAGCATAATGATAATCGATATAATTGATAATGATTATCATTAACAATAAAATAAATAAAATGAGGGAGAGGAAGACAAATGAAAAAAACGAACTTATTTATTGCATTATTAGCAGCTATGGTTTTAATGCTTGCTGCATGTGGTTCTAAAGAAGAAGCTTCGAAAAAAGAATCAACTGAAACAGCTTCGGCTGAAGATAAGAGTGCAGGTGCATCAGAGGAAGGCTCAGCTTATCCAATGACTGTATCACCGACTGTTGCTTCAACTGAAAGTGAAGAAGGCGGTTCAATTACTTTCGAAGATGAAAAATTCGAGAAAATGCCAGAAAAAATTGCCGTATTTGATTATGGCTTCCTTGATACATTAGATGCTCTTGGTGTTGAAGGAATTGTTGGGGTAGCTAAAGATTCAACTCTACCAGCTCATCTTGAAAAATATGCTTCAGATGAATATAAAAGTGTTGGTGGTTTAAAGGAACCATTACTTGAAGATATCGCTGAAATGGACCCAGATGTAATCTTCATTTCAGGCCGTCAGTCAGCATACTATGAAGAATTAAAAGAAATCGCTCCTGTCGTATTTGTTGGTACTTCTCAGGACGATTACTGGGGCTCATTCGAAGCTTCAGTAGATTTAGCAGCAAAAATGTTTGATAAAGAAGCAGAAGCAAAAGAATATCTTGCAAAATTTGATTCAGCTTTAGAGGATATCAAAGCTTTAGCTGGAAACTATGAGACATCTTTAGTAACAATGTACAATGAAGGTAAGCTATCAGGTTTCTCAACAAACTCACGTTTCGGATATATTTATGACATTTATGGTTTCAAACCAGTAACAGAGGATATCGAATCTTCTTCTCACGGATCTAATTTCGGATTCGAAGCAGTTTTAGAATTCGACCCAGAGGTTTTATTCGTTATTGACCGTACAGCAGCTACTGGAGGCGACTCTAATATCGAGGCTGATATGGAAAATGAAATCATTAAGAAAACAAAGGCTTATAAAAATGGAAAAATCATTTACTTAGATGGTCCACTATGGTACTTAAGTGGTGGCGGATTACAATCTGAGCTTGCAAAAATCGATGAAATTTTAGCTGAATTAAAATAATTAGGAAGGAGGCTGTCAGAGGGTCAGTGAAGACTGATTTTCTCTGGCAGTCTCTTTTTTGTATTTTTCCCATCAGCCACTTATTAGTAGAATGAAGAGATCGGGGAGCCGGAGTTATTTTATTGGAATGTACATGTTGTGAAAACAAGACTACCTTTACAAAAATTTTACAAAATATGGCCTTTGTTTTCCTTTTCTAGTTCAGTCTACTGGTAGGTTCTGTGATATAATGAAACTATCAATAAAAGAAAGAGTGAAACGTTGATGAAGAAGCTATCCTATTTATTGATTGTTGTTGGTCTTTGTATCGTTGGTTATGCAGTCTGGGAAATTATTGATACAAAGATGCAAACCTCACAGTCTTTAAATGAAGCTAAAGCAATGGTTGAATCTCCACCAAATAAAGAAGTATTTAAAGAAGAGGACGGAACCTTTAAACCACCAATGGGTGAGGCAGTTGGTATATTGCAAATTCCTAAATTAAAGGCGGATTTACCGATTGTTGAAGGAACGGATCCAGATGACCTTGAAAAGGGTGTTGGGCACTACAAAGGTAGTTATTATCCAAATGAAAATGGGCAAATTGTTTTATCAGGTCATCGCGATACAGTATTTCGTAAGGCAGGAGAGCTTGAAATTGGCGATACGTTAAAAATAGCTCTTCCATATGGCAGCTTTGAATATGAAATTACGGATACGAAAATTGTGGAGGCAGATGATTTAAGTATTATTACTCTCCAAAATGAAACGGAAGAGCTTCTTCTTACAACATGTTATCCATTTAGCTATGTTGGAAATGCTCCACAACGTTATATCATTTATGCAAAAAAGAAGGTAGTTTAATAAGAAATGAGTCTGAGTAATCGAACACAGACTCATTTTTTATTTCCATTTTAGATAGTCGCTGCTATAGTATCTGTAATAAATGGTAGCATGTCTGTTGGAAATTGGGCACGAACCTCAATTTTCTCTCCTGTTATTGGATGAAAGAGTGAAAGCTTTGCTGCGTGAAGAGCTTGTCTGCTAATGAGCCCCTTTTTCCCTCCATATAATGCATCACCTATAATTGGATGGCCGATGGAGCTTAAATGAACACGAATTTGATGGGTTCTTCCGGTATCGAGCTGTAGTGAAACAATTGCTAAATTTTCTGATGGCAAATATTGTTTGACCACATAATGAGTGATAGCTTTCTGTCCTTTAGGAGATACCCTTCTTCTCGTCGCATGATGTCTATCTCTTCCTATAGGTTGATCTATTTTTCCTTTTGAATGAGGCAATCGCCCTTCGACAATGGCAATATAAGTGCGCTTAACGTTTCGCTGTTCAAGAGCTTGATCAAGCAGTGTCTGTGCTAAATCATTTTTCGCAAAAAGAATTGCACCAGATGTATCTTTATCAAGTCTGTGAATATGTCTAACTTTTATTTGGAGTCCGTGCATTTGGTAATAGAAGGCAACTCTATTTGCTAAAGTTCCTTTCTGCTCGGGATGATTTGGATGTGTATCAATACCAGCCTCTTTATTAACGATTAACAGATGATCGTCCTCATAAAGAACTTCAATTTGCTCATATTCTGGAAGTACTCCAAAGTCTTCATTTTTAAATAGATGCAAGGACAAGCGATCCCCAAATTGAAGCTTATGATTGAGATCTGCTATCTGATCATTTTTCTTTATAGCTTTGGCGGAATTCCATTTTTGAATAAGAGCTTTAGAAGCACCAATTTCCTTTAAAAGGACATGATGTATTGTAGTATTCGCCCATTCGCTTGGCACCTTCATTTCCAGCCATTCACCAACTCGCTTCAAAATCTTCACCAACCTTTAAATATGCTTTCGGCTTACTTTGTTTTCTATCTCATTCAAAGTATACAGATTCTCCTATTGGATGTACAATCTAGTTCCGGTAACACTTACCTATGCAATGTCGAAAAAGTCTATGTTATGCTATCTACTATAATGATTTTAAGAAGGGTGATTGAATGAAAGTTGTTGTTGCATCAACAGAAGAACAAGAACGTCATATAGATGAGCTAGTTGAACAATTATATACAGAATTATTTCCGAAATTTTTCCCTGACGGAGAAATTCATAAATTGAAGGAGCAGAACGTTTTAAAACCACAGGATTCCGACCAGATGTTTAATAGTAATTTGAAGGATGCTTTTCAAATTATTTCAAGTCTGCAAGCTGTCGTTGCTGTGCTAGAGCATATAGAAGATTGCAAGCATGGACAGGATTATCAAAAAATGTTCGAACGTAATTGCAAAAATTTAAATGATTATGGCTATTATTTTCCAATGACATTTTCACAGTTTAAACACGCAAAAAGTCAAAATGGGGAATTTAGTCAATACGTTAAACCAGCAAATGATTGGATCGTGTAAATAATCGGAGAGGAAACGCCGCAGAACTGCGGTGTTTTTTATTTTTGCAGGTGACAGCAGCTTCAAAATAATAAAAAACGCTTGATGATCAAGCGTTTCATTAGAAAAAATTAAGATTGCCAATCTGTTAATATTTTTTTGTATGCATCTTTTGTATTTGCCCCAACAGTACGTTCTACTTCTTTTCCATCTTTAAAATGAACGAGTGTAGGAGTAGATTCGATCTTGTAATCATTCCAGCCTTCTTCAAACTCTAGAATGTTGTATTGCTCAATGTCTACGCCAACCTCTTCAGCAGCTGGCATTAATTCAGGTGTTGCTCTTTGGCAATGTGAGCATTCAGGGCTAAAGAAGTAAACGATGAGATCTTCTTTATTATTAAGCTTTTCTTCAAGTTCATCAGGTAGGATAATATTTTGATAGTTTGGATCATCTAATAATTCGATTGTTGACGCTCGTAATTCCGATTTTCCATAGACATTGTCTTCTGCCTTTTTGTTATTTTGATATGTTGTAATAAAGCCTAAAGCTGCAAATAATACTACAATAATTCCGCCGAAAATAAGAATTTTCTTCAACTTAACGACCTGCCTTTTTTAGAATAGTTAAACTAGTAATGAAAATGATAATAAAAGCAATAAGAGCTAAAAATGGGATTGTAATAAAGCCAAGCCAATTTATATACTCACCTGTACATGGCACGATCCCACATGAAGCAGAATGCTCTCCTAAAAAGTCAATTTTTTGAATGCCGTAATGATAGAGTGAAATACATCCTCCGATAGCAGAGAGTATTAAGGAATACCTCGCAGCGGTTGCATCCTTTTTAAACAACCCAATTCCAAGAATAATAACTAACGGATACATAAATATTCGTTGAAACCAGCATAGATCACAAGGTGTGTATTGGAGTATCTCTGAAAAGTAGAGACTCCCTAAAGTTGCGATAAACGATGTAATCCAAGCAAGTGTTAATAAATTTTCGTTTGTTTTTTCACGAGAACTAGACATGACATCCCTCACAAATTATCTATTTTCTTAAATTATAGTTGGAAAAGCTAGACCTGTAAAATAGATAGATTGTGAATTATTAAATTATTGCGTTTTTACTTTAAATTTTTTCAATATAATGTAATTATGGATATAAATGGAATGAAGATAGTTAAATGTTTTTTTGATAATACTACCTATTAAAGTGAAAAGGGAACTGAATTAGGTAAAGATTAATATGGCAGTTCATGATAAACAAAACGTGCAAAGCGATAAATATTACTTGCTAGTGGTTATAGTTTTCTTATTCCTATTCCATTTATACCTGATAAATAATACTAATCGTAAGTCAAAAAAATCTGCTCATACTAGTTATTGAAAGGGGTGGATGAACCTTGACTACAATTCAAGAATGTATGACAAGGAATGTGGAAACTGTCTCTTCTAATCAAACAATTCAAGAAGCGGCAGAAATTATGGAGCGTAACAATGTTGGTTCGATTCCTGTTGTCGATAATGGCGAATTAAAGGGAATTATTACGGACCGTGATATAACGACACGCTCTACTGCACAGGGCCGTGACAATGAAACACCAGTTGGTCACGTTATGACAACGAACCTTGTATCTGGTCATGTTTCTATGTCAACAGAGGAAGCAGCCAAAATAATGGCACAACATCAAATTCGTCGTTTACCGATCGTTGAAAATAATCAATTAGTTGGGATTGTTGCGTTAGGTGACCTTGCAACACATCAAATGTCAGATGAAGCTGCTGGTGTGGCTTTAGCTAACATTTCAGAGCCAAACAAAACATCATAATGACACATTTTAAAGGGGATTACTACTACGTAATCCCCTTTTTTCTGATCTCTCATTTTTAAGCTATAAATTCAAATATTGTACGAGTGTTTACAAGAGGAACTTTAATTAAAAGCAACAAAGTTTGTGAAAACTGCCTTTCTTAGTGAATTTTTATTATAATGAAATGGAAAGGAGTTGGATGTTTATGATAAAAGCAATTATTTTTGACTTTGATGGTCTTATATTAGATACGGAAACACATGAATACGAGGTGCTTAGTGAGCTATACGCAGAGCATAATTGTGAATTACCTCTCGATGTTTGGGGAAAGGTTGTCGGGACGGTATCTGATTTTCACCCATTTACATATCTCGAGGAACAGGCAAAGAAAAAACTAAATCGTGATGAATTCACTGAAAGGCAAAAACAGCTTTTTACGGAAAGAATTGAACAAGAAGCTGCTCGTCCAGGTGTTGTTGATTATTTAAATGCAGCAAAATTGCTTGGAATTAAAATTGGACTTGCATCAAGCTCAAATTATGATTGGGTATCGTCACATTTAAAGCGTTTAAATTTGTTGGATCGATTTGAATGCATTAAAACCTCTGATCATGTTGCAGAAGTGAAGCCTAATCCTGCACTGTATTTAGAGGCAGCTAAATGCTTAGGAGTAAAGCCAGAAGAGTGTATTGCTTTTGAGGATTCGGCAAACGGGGCATTAGCTGCAAAGCGTGCTGGAATGAAATGTGTCATTGTCCCGAATGAGGTGACAAAGAACTTAGAGTTTTGTGAAGTTGAGCATCGCCTACAATCTATGGCAGAAATGGAGCTAAAGGAATTAATTTCGTTTTTAGAACAGTGATAAAGGGTAAGATATCTGTGAACATTTTATATTAAAGGAGAAATCACGATGTCCGAGAAACTCGATTTGTCTAAATTTGAAAAAAAGATGATTATTCGAAATATTGAAGAACGTGATATTGATGAATTATTAAAGCTCCAAGGAAAGTGTTTTCCGGGAATGACTCCGTGGAAACGAGACCATTTAGAAAGCCATCTTGAGCATTTTCCAGAAGGCCAGTTTTGTGCGGAGCTTGAAGGGAAAATCATCGGTTCATGCTCGAGCCTACTTATCAATTTTGACGAATATGATGACCGCCACACTTGGGATGATATTACCGATAATGGCTACATAACGAATCATAATCCTGATGGATACAATATGTATGGGATTGAGGTGATGGTTCACCCAAGCTATAGACGAATGAAAATAGGACATCGCTTGTATGAGGCAAGAAAGGATTTAGCAAGAAGGTTAAATTTAAAAAGCATTATTATTGGGGGAAGAATCCCTAATTATTATAAATATGCAGATGAATTAACACCCAGAGAATACGTTCAACAGGTTATGCTTCATAAAATTTATGATCCTGTCCTCTCCTTTCAATTATTAAATGAATTTACGTTAATGCGGATAAACCCAAATTATTTACCAGATGATTTAGCTTCTGGTAAATATGCAACATTGATGGAATGGAATAATGTTGATTATCAGCCAAATACGAAAAGATATTATAAAACGGCCCATCCTGTTCGAATTTGTGTTGTTCAATATATGATGAAACAAATCAATTCCTTTGAAGAGTTTGCGAAGCAGGTCGAATATTATACAGATGTTGCTTCAGATGCTGGCTCAGATTTTGCAGTATTTCCTGAAATTTTCACGACACAATTAATGTCCTTCCTCGATGAAAAAACACCGAGCAAAGCGATTCAAAGATTGACAGAGTATACAGAAGAATATATCGAGCTATTTACGGAGCTAGCGGTTCGCTATAATGTCAATATTATTGGTGGCTCCCACGTTGTAGAGGAAGAAGGACGGATTTATAATATCGCCTATTTATTCCGTCGTGATGGAACGATCGAAAAGCAGTATAAGCTTCATATAACACCTAATGAAAGAAAATGGTGGGGGATTAGTAGAGGTGATGAAGTTAGAGTATTTAATACGGATTGTGGGAAAATTGCGATTCAAATATGCTATGATATTGAGTTTCCTGAGCTAGCGAGAATTGCAACAGATAAAGGTGCGAAAATTATTTTTACACCATTCTGTACAGAGGATCGCCAAGGATATTTACGTGTTCGATACTGTGCTCAGGCAAGAGCGGTAGAAAATCAAATATATACGGTTATTGCAGGAACGGTTGGAAACTTACCACAAACAGAAAATATGGATATTCAATATGCTCAGTCGGCGATTTTTGCTCCATCAGACTTTGAATTTGCTAGAGACGGAATCGTTGTTGAAAGCAATCCAAATATAGAGATGGTGGCAATTGGTGACGTCGATTTAGAAATTTTACGACGTAAACGCCAATCTGGAACAGTGAATCAATTGAAGGATAGAAGAAGGGACATTTATTCGATTGTATATAAAAAGGAATAAAGTGAAAAACGATCAGAGGTTGTATTTGTGGAATCCCCACTTAAGAGCAACCAACCTGATCTTTTTTTATGATGAAATGCTACGAAAAATGTAGAAAAACCTCCGATGTTAAAAACGTTAATATATGCTAAAATAGGAATGTTATAATAAGGTAAAATTGTTCGAAGGAAAGAGAAGGTGCCCGTCTCTCTTTATTTTTACTACACTTCAACGGGTTAATTGTAGGACAAAAACAAATCCAGGAGGTTAACATGAGCTGGGAACAAAGTTATATTCGTTGGAAAGAAAAGCAAGACTTAGATCCAGAATTAAAGCAGAAATTACAAGAATTAGCCGGAAACGATAAGGCATTAGAGGACTGTTTTTATAAAAATTTAGAATTTGGTACTGGCGGTATGCGTGGTGAAATCGGACCAGGTACGAACCGCATGAATATATACACTGTCCGCAAAGCATCAGAAGGCTTAGCATCTTACATAGATTCCTTTGGTGATGAGGCGAAAAAACGAGGAGTTGCGATTGCATATGATTCTCGACATAAATCACCTGAATTTGCGATGGAAGCGGCAAAAACTTTAGCTTCCCATGGAATTCAAACATACGTTTTTGAGGAATTAAGACCAACACCAGAGTTATCATTTGCTGTTCGTTATTTAAACGCATTCTCTGGAATTGTTATTACAGCTAGTCATAATCCTCCAGAATACAATGGTTATAAAGTATATGGCCATGATGGCGGACAACTGCCTCCAGCAGCTGCTGACAAGGTCATTTCATTCGTTAATGATGTTGAGGATGAATTGCAAGTTGAGGTAAAGGACGAAGCGTTATTAAAAGAACAAGGACTTATTAAAATGATTGGCGAGGAAATTGATGAAGCTTACACAGAAGCGCTAAAAACAATTTCTGTAAACCCAAGTCTTTCTAAGGAAGTCGACGTTAAAATCGTCTTTACGCCATTGCACGGGACAGCAAATAAGCCAGTTCGTCGTGGCTTAAAAGCGATGGGCTATGAAAATGTTACAGTCGTGAAGGAACAGGAATTGCCTGATGCAAATTTCTCGACAGTGAAATCACCAAATCCAGAGGAGCATGAAGCGTTTACTCTTGCAATTCGTGACGGACAAGCAATAGATGCAGACCTTCTTATTGGAACAGACCCTGACGCAGATCGCTTAGGTGTTGCCGTAAAGAATAAAGAAGGGCAATATGTTGTTCTTACAGGAAATCAAACAGGTGCTTTACTCCTTCATTATCTTCTTTCAGAGAAAAAGGAAAACGGCAGCTTACCGAATAATGGTGTAGTCTTAAAAACGATTGTAACGTCAGAAATCGGACGAGATATTGCGAGAACGTTTGGCTTAGACACGATTGATACGTTAACTGGATTTAAATTTATCGGTGAGAAAATCAATGAATATGAGAAATCCGGACAATATGAATTCCAATTTGGCTATGAGGAAAGCTATGGATATTTAATCGGCGATTTTGCGCGTGATAAAGACGCAGTACAAGCTGCATTATTAGCAGTAGAGGTATGTGCATATTATAAAAAACAAGGACTTACATTATACGAGGGCCTTTTAAAAATCTTTAGTGAATACGGCTATTATAAGGAAGGGCTTCAATCTCTTACGTTAAAAGGAAAAGAGGGAGCTGAGCAAATCCAAAGCATCCTTCATAGCTTTAGAACAACACCACCAACAGAAATAGCTGGTAAAAAAATTGTCACGATTGAAGATTATCAATCAAGTGAACGCCAAGATATCACAACAGGTAAAGTGGAGAAAATTAATCTCCCAACTTCCAACGTTCTAAAGTATATTCTTGAAGATAATTCTTGGTTCTGCTTACGCCCATCTGGAACGGAACCAAAAGCGAAGTTTTATTTTGGTGTAAAAAGCGACTCTCTTGAACAAAGTGACCAGCAATTAGCTGCTCTAGAATCAGGAGTTATGGCTCAAGTAAATGATTTAATCGCAGAGTTAACGAAGTAATTTTGCTTTTCTTTGCGACAAATATTTTTAGAACAAATAAAAACAACGCTTAGACAAGCTATGCTTCTAAGCGTTGTTTATTTGTTCTAAAGGAAACTTAACTAGTTCAATCTCTTTATCTAAAAAAGTATTTGATTGCTTCAATACGTATTTGATGATGACAATCTTCACAACAAAATGCACTATTTCGGTTTTTCTTAAACCGTTCATACTCTTTTGTTCCTTCATACACTCTAAATGCTTTCCGACAACTAAAACAAATAACCTCATATGAAAACATAGTTATCATCCTCAAATAAAATGACTTTGATGTTGCCCTAATGAGTTAATGTAAGCATGAACATTTTGCTGTGGTTTTCTCATTAATTCAATTTTAAAGCCTTAATATGCGATAAGTAAAGAGGCTGGGACAAAAGGTTTTCAACATAAGAAAAATCGGAACTATAATTTGGAATTCTGATTTAAATTTCGTGTCATTTTTGTTAGTGGCTATACTTATATACTTTGTTGCTTTTACTAGTAGTCGTTCAGGGTTGCTTTCCGCTCCAGTACTCGCTTTCCGCGGGGTGGGTGGTGAGCCTCCTCGGTTGTAACCTGTGGGGTCTCACCTCTCCCACGCATCCCGCAGGAGTCTCGCACTTACGCTCCAATCAACCTTTATAAAGTTTGCGCTAAAAACTGACCTCTTCGAAAAATTTGCAATATGTTCGGTTTTCATCATTAATATTTTTGTATGCCTTTTTATTAAAATCTTTTAACATTTCCTTACTTGTTAATTACAACTGCCCATTAAGTCTCTTACAGATCCTTTTTCGCATAGATTCTCGCTGATATAAAGAAAGAAATCACGGTGAATATCGCAGCAATAGTAAAAATGCTCCCTGCAAGAATCCATTGGTTTTCATTTATAGAATGAACAAAGTCAGCCACTTCCGGGTAACGTGGGTTTTCTGCTAGGTTTAATGTTATTCGGTACACCATGAAGAGAATAAACACGAATATCCCTGTTGGAATTGTCGCTAATTTATATCCTAACGAAAATAAAAATGGGAAGTATACAGATAATGCCAGATAGATAAGTGATAAAGCAATGATATATTCTGCAGGTGTCATCATTCGCGACGGAAATGGCGCAAATTTTAAAAATAAAAACATATAAATCGTAACGAAGATAGCAGAAAGAACAAACCAGACGATGACGGAAAGATATTTTCCAATGACAATCTGATTTCTCGTCACCGGGAATGAATTCACTAGCTTCGATTGCTTATCCTCTAAGGACGTCACAAAAGCAAAAGGTAAAGCAATAAGTAATAATAGATGTCTCATTGGTGAGCCATCGGTAAAAAAGCTTGTAATTGGAATGAATAAGACAAGACATAAAAGATAAGCCCATTTTTCTTGGGTTAATATGTCTTTTTTAATTAGAGTGATCATTATGTTTCCCCCTAACAGTATAGTACATAATATCTTCTAAGGAAGGCTTCTCAACAACAAATAGGGCATCGTCAAGCTTTGACTGATTTAGAAGCAATGCCTCAAAGCCTAATGAACTTTCCTTTATTCCGATTATGGAAGAACGATCAAGTTGATTTAAATCATCCTTATGACCTTTTACAATAGCGTAACGATCGATGATTTCATCCTTTTCATCGCTGAAAACAAGCTCGCCTTCATTTAGAAAGGCAATATAATCAGCGACCTGCTCCAAATCCTTCACCATATGTGTCGAGAAAAAAATCGCCCTGTTTTCATCCTGAATAATTTCTAGTAAGATATCGAGTAGCTCCCGACGAAAGATTGGATCAAGTCCTGATGTCGGTTCATCCATTATGATTAACTGTGGATGATGGGATAAAGCAACAGTTAACGAAAACTTAATTTTCATTCCTTTTGATAAATTTTTTACCTTTTGGTGCTTTGACAATTTAAAGCGATCTAAATAGTGATAAAAGGTTTTATCATCCCATTGCTTATAAAACATGCTGACAATTCGTTTATTATGCTCGAGTGTAAAGTCCTCATAAAAGTAATTTTCGTCGTAAACAAACCCTATTCTTTCCTTAATATTGACGGTATCCTCCTGATGAGATTTACCGAATAAGCTTATTTGTCCATCATCGATATGAATAAGCTGCATTAAACATTGAATAAGTGTCGTTTTTCCCGCACCATTTGGGCCAATAAGACCAGTAATATATCCTTTTTTTATATCAAGGCTGATGTCGTTTAAACTGAATTGATCATGCCTCTTTGTTACATTTCGAACCTCAACTATGTTCTCCAATCTTGTTCACTCCTCATATAGAAGAGTTAATATGCTGATTATCTCTTCTAAGTCAATATTGAATGCCTTACTATCGTTAATGACCTTTGCTAGTTGATCCTCAATGAGCTTTAGTTGTTTTTCCTTTAATAATTGTTTGTTTTGTGCAGCGACAAAGGAGCCTTTACCAGGAAATGTTTCAATAAATCCTTCGCGTTCAAGCTCTTCATAAGCTTTCTTTGTCGTAATCACACTTATTTGTAAATCCTTTGCAAGCTTGCGAATCGATGGCAAGCTTGTTTTTTCCTTTAACTCACCGTGTAAAATTTGCTCCTTAATTTGCTCTTTAATTTGCAAATAAATTGGCTGATCATTTGAGTTAGTAATAATAATATTCAAGGCCTCACCTACAATTTACTGTTTATACTGTATATGTTTAGTATATACAGTATAAACAGTGGTGTCAATATGAGAATGCGAAAAAAAGACTGCCAAAGAATTGGATAGACTCTTTGACAGCCTTTTTAAAAACTAAATATTTTGGTCAAGATAACCATGTGTAAACTCGAACTCATTTGGCTCGATCGCATGGTCGATATATCTAAGCAATGAGTATAAATGTTTTTCAACCTCTTTATAATCATGTTCAAAATTATAAGCATGCAGAAACTGCTCAATTTTCTTTGAAAGAAAGTCATCCTTCGTTCGAACCATGAGGATTAACAAATTATCCCATTGGGAACGATGGGTGTAATAAAGTGCTTTATCGTAATCAACACTGTTCATCTTAGATCCCTCCATCTTAAGGAGATATGATTATTGTATGTCTTGTTAAGGTTTTTTTTCTACACAAAACTTGGTGTTGCTGTTATGACGTGCTTGGCAGTGTTTACCCACATAAAAACAACTCATTTAGGAAAGCTATGATCAAAAAGGGTGTTTTCTATCGATGGTTAAAAAGGGTTTATTATTTTTTGTTTTATTTTTCCTTTTGTTTGGAAGCAATGGTCATGCAGAGGTTGAGAAGCCCTATACATATAAACGAATGAAACAGGAAGTTTATCAAATAGCTAAACAATTTCACCTTGAGGTTAAAACATTTGGCAAATCTGAATTTGGAAGAGATTTAGTAGCGGTTAAAGTCGGTGATGGTAAAAAATCGGTTTTCATTACAGCAAGTCATCACGGTCGCGAATGGCTTTCAACACATATTGTGATGAAAATGATGAAGCAGTACGCAAAAGCATACTCCGAAAGCAATGATATTTATGGGCATGACCCGCAAATTCTCGATGATGTATCGATTTGGTTCGTCCCTATGGTTAATCCTGATGGTGTTATGATTCAACAAACAGGGACTCGACATATGCCTTTTTTAATGCAAGAGGTTTATTTTGATATGAACAAAGGAGAGGGTGATTTTTCTAGGTGGAAGGCAAATGGATTTGGTATTGATCTGAATCGTCAGTATCCTGCTGGATGGGAAGAAATAAAAGGGGGACAACCCTATGCTGCCTACTCCCATTACAAAGGTGAAAAGCCGTTTGTTGCTAAAGAATCGATGGCATTACGAGCATTTACGAATCAAATTCGCCCATTAGCAGCGGCAGCGTACCATACCTCTGGTCGTGTCATTTATTGGTACTACTTTAATGAAATTCAACATTTACAAAGAGATATTCGATTAGTTAGCGAAATTGCTGATAAGACTGGGTATGAAGTCGAATACCCACCAAGCTCTGCAATCGGGGGAGGTTATACAGATTGGTTCATTCAAACATATAAATTACCTGCATTAACAATTGAATTAAGCTATTCCGTTCACGAGACAAATCCTCCATTATCAGTATTAAAAGAAGAGTGGAACCGGAATAAAGAAATAGGCATGGTGATGGCAAGCTTTGCAAAAAATGAATTTGGAGTTGCTGAAGAATAGAAAGTAATGATCGGGAGACATTAAGAAGGAGACAAGACTTAAGTTGGAGGAAAGTATATGAAGGCGAATTCCCGATATAACGCTATCGTATTGCTATTATCGTTTCTCATGCTCATCACAGCTGGTATTAAAGCATACGGGGAACACAATCTTCAAGAGGTCGACTATAAGAAATGGAGCAGATTAGCAATAACCTCAGTAAAGGATAACTATCCTTCAGCTGAGATTGTTGATTTTCAATATGTGAAACGTGTAGAAGTAAATGATGAAGAAACAAAAGATGTGTTTGGAATGCAGCTCAATGAGAATGGGAAACAATTCAACGTTCATGTTGATGTGATATTTAATCCTAAAACGGCAAAATTAATCACAGTCAATATTGAGGAAATTCAGGACGCTGCTACAGGTGGAACGATCATTCTTGATTGATTTATTTGTGACAGCTTTTTTATTGATTCAAGACTGTTACATAAGAATAGAGGAAGGGGAATAAAGCTCCTATCTATTCTTATGATTTTACAGTAACACTTGGATTTTACTTATTTCTGCGAAAAATACGCTAATAAGGAGCTTTGATTTTTTACTAAATCGGCCAAAGTATACTCATCCAAAACAGCTAAATATGCCTGTAATGCTTTATTAAGGACATGCTTCAATCCACAGGTAGGGGAAATAATACATTGATTTCGTTCTTTATCAAAGCATTCTACTAGATGAAAATCCTCTTCCGTTTGCCTAACAACTTCTCCAATATTTATTTCCTCTGGAGCATGTGCTAAACGGATTCCACCGTTTCGTCCTCGAACTGTTTCAATGATATTCATTTTCCCAAGTTCATAGGTAACCTTCATAAGATGGTTTTTTGATATGTTATAGGCCTCGGCGATTTCCTTTATATTCGAGAACTCGTCCTTTGGCTTTGTTGCTAAATAAATGAGAACCCGTAATGAATAATCTGTATAATTTGTTAGTCTCATAATACTAAACCTCACGTAAGCTTCTTATTTAACTCCATTGAAGTTGTTTTTATCTTAACATATTCAGATAAAATGTATCGATTTTAAGCATAAAATGTGACAGCTTTATTAAAGATGTATTTCTAATATTGTTTTTACTCATATTACTCTCTATTATAAAGATATATTTTAAATACATCTTTTAGGGGTTGGTAAAATGTTATCTGAACAAACGATTAAAATTGTAAAATCAACTGCACCAATTTTAGCTGAACGCGGAGTTGAAATTACCTCATATTTTTACAAGTCAATGTTTGAAGCACACCCTGAATTATTAAATATTTTTAATCATGCGAATCAAAAGCAAGGTCGTCAACAAACGGCATTAGCTAATACTGTCTATGCTGCAGCTACATATATAGACCAGCTTGAGGTATTACTTCCTGCGGTAAAGCAAATTGCTCATAAGCATCGCAGCTTAAATGTAAAAAAAGAACATTATCCAATTGTTGGTGAATTTTTATTAAAGGCGATTAAAGATGTGTTAGGAGCAGCTGCAACAGATGAAATCATTAATGCATGGGCTGAAGCATATGGTGTCATTTCACAAGTATTTATCGATATTGAGGAAGAAATGTATAACCAAGCAAATTGGGAAGGCTTTAAAGCATTCAAGGTAATGAAAAAGGAAGAGGAAAGCTCGCTCATCACTTCTTTTTATCTTCAACCATCTGACGGCTCTAACGTTCCAACCTATCAGCCTGGACAATATATCACTGTTCGTCTTTCAGTTGAGGGTGAGCAATACTTATTAAACAGACAATATAGTCTTTCAGATGCTCCAGGTAATAAATACTTACGGATTTCTGTAAAAAAAGAAGGCGAAAATCCTACAACATTAGGTAAAGTCTCAAATTATCTCAATGATCATATTGGGGAGGGCGATGAGATTGAAGTAACAGCTCCAGCCGGTGACTTTGTCCTTGATACAACAGATGCGCCACTCTATTTAATTAGCGGAGGGGTAGGAATTACACCAATGATGAGCATGCTAAAAAGAACAGCTGACGTACAAAAGGATCGTCCTGTTACCTTTATCCATGCCGCAAAAAATAGTGCTGTTCAAGCGTTCAACGAAGAAGTTGATGAAGCGCTAAGCAAGCTTTCACAAGCAAGAAAATATCTCATATTTGAAAACCCATCTGAAGCGGATCGTGAAAATAATCGCTTTGATGCAGAAGGATTCTTAGATGAAGAAAAATTAAAAGCACTTGTTACAGATACAAACGCTTCTTTCTATGTTTGTGGCCCAGTTGCCTTTATGAAGAATACAATTGAAAATTTGGCGAATATCGGTGTAAAGGAAGAAAACATTCACTTTGAATTTTTCGGTCCATCGATTAATTTAAAAGAATATCAACCAGCATAATAATAGATAAAGAAGAGTGAAGTCTTAGGATTTCATTCTTTTTTATGTTCTTTAATTAGGAGCTTTTAAGCTTTGTTGTTTGTTTTTACTATAGGCGTCGAACGCGCGGAAAGCATCGTTAAATAACCTATGGGAATCAGTCAACACACCTGTCATTTAGCATCTTTTCCCTATAAGGCTCATACATTATTGTAAGAAAAGCTTAGGGGGGAGACCATGAAGGATGCTGAACAAAAATCCCTAGAATATGCAATTGCCGAAATTACCGAGATTGCGAAGGGGTTTGGCTTAGATTTTTACCCAATGAGATATGAAATATGTCCAGCAGATATTATTTATACATTTGGTGCATACGGAATGCCAACAAGGTTTTCGCATTGGAGCTTTGGAAAACAATTTCATAAAATGAAGCTTCAATATGACTTAGGCTTAAGTAAGATTTACGAGCTTGTGATAAATTCCGATCCATGCTATGCATTTTTATTAGATACAAATTCACTTATTCAAAATAAGCTAATTGTTGCTCATGTTTTAGCACATTGTGATTTCTTTAAAAATAACTCAAGGTTTAGTAATACGAAGCGTGAAATGGTTGAAAGCATGGCAGCTACTGCCGAACGAATTAAGCAGTACGAAATAGAATATGGGAGACATGAGGTCGAAACGTTTTTAGATGCGGTGCTTTCCATCCAAGAACATATTGATCCTTCGCTAGTTCGGCCAAAGCTAGCTTGGTCAATTGAGGATGTTGAGATCGAGGAGGAAGAAGAAGAAAGAAAGCCTTCCCCGTATGATGACCTATGGAATCTCGATCAAAGACAGGAGGAAAAGCGTCCAGCAAAAAGGAAAAAACGAAAATTCCCTCCGTCACCTGAAAAGGATTTGCTATTATTTATTGAAGAATATAGTCGTGAGTTAGAAGATTGGCAGCGGGATATTTTAACGATGATGCGGGAGGAAATGCTTTACTTCTGGCCACAGCTTGAAACGAAAATCATGAATGAAGGCTGGGCATCCTATTGGCATCAACGAATAATACGGGAGCTTGATTTAACCTCAGATGAAGCCATTGAATTTGCGAAGCTTAACGCAGGCGTTGTTCAACCATCAAAAACAAGCATTAACCCTTATTATTTAGGATTAAAGATTTTTGAGGATATCGAGGAACGATATAATAACCCGACTGAAGAAATGAAGATGTTCGGGGTAAAGCCTGGTAAAGGTAGAGAAAAAATATTTGAAGTCCGCGAAGTAGAATCAGATATTTCATTTATACGTAACTACTTAACGAAGGATCTTGTTATGCGCGAGGATATGTATCTTTTCCAAAAGCAAGGCCGCGACTATAAAATCGTTGATAAAGGCTGGGAAGCTGTCCGCGATCAGCTTGTTAGCATGCGGGTAAATGGTGGGTTCCCATATATTACCGTAAATGATGGCGACTATTTAAAAAACAATGAGCTTTACTTAAAGCATTGGTATGAAGATATCGAGCTTGATCTAAAATATTTAGAAAAGGTTCTTCCATATGTTTATCAGCTCTGGGGACGCCCGGTTCATATGGAAAGTGTTTTAGAAGGAAAACCAGTATTGTTTTCATATGATGGAAAAGGGGTTTCAAGAAAGTATTTATAATGAAACATAAAACGAACGAGTATGACAGTCCAATTGTAGAGTTGGACTGTTTCTTTTTGTGAAAAAGAAAACCCTAGGCTAGGCCTAGGGTTCCAAAAAGCTTTCAGCGTGGTATTAAAAAAACTCTTCCGTGGTGCTAAAATATTTTTGGTTCCCCAACCAAAATATGAGC
>NZ_JBQENT010000027.1:0-69577 GCF_052044855.1 Metabacillus sp. 22489 | reverse complement strand
TCAATTGTCTGTCCATCGATTCCGCCACTTCCCTTTTTACTCTTGACTCTTCGCCATGCTTCTGCAAGGATATCTGGTCGATATACCTTGTCATATAACGCATGAAATCGCCTTGTAGGGTTTTCCTTGGCACAAAGATATAAAGTTTTCCAGAGTTCTCGAGTTTTTACATTGGTGTAGTTAGCTAGTTTTCCAGCATTCACTACTCTTACCTCCTTTAAACTTGTGAACAAAGTAGGGGTCCTTCCCTAAACAACGTTATGTTGTCGTTGCCATCATCGGTAGTATGACCCCCTCCGACTCCCTCTTATCCATCCACCATTTCGTTTTCACTTATAGGTTTCTGCTTTACCTCGTAAGAAAGGTGATAAGGAGGGTCTCCCCAGTTCCATTAACTACTTTCCTAACATGTCGTTCCCCATACCCCGAGAGATTCTTGGGTGCTGCTCTTCCAAATTCTTCACACTTTCCTTGGTCTTCGCCCAAATTCACCAGGCTCGACATCTCCTTGTCCTCATATGGAGGTTTCTTTTGACGAGGCGGCAGGATTCACTTTATGTTACAACCTGTTAGGTTGCTCGCACTCTTGTAAGAGTTACTTTGTCACAGGGCTTCAACCTTAGGATTTCTCCACCAGTTGCCTGTCAGCTACCGAGCGTTTTGGCACTTACTCGGATTGGACTTTCACCAATTAGCAATTAACGGCTTGCTGGGCACGCTAAATTAAAAAAGACTGTAAGCAAACTCGATTTTATCGAGTTTGTCTACAGTCTGAGGTCAATCCTCCAAAGGATTGACCTAAAATCTTTATATGTTATTTAAATGTTACAACCACTTCATTCATATTCTCTATTTCATCCTTTACAAGCATCATAATTTTATTAGCAGATGATTTATCATGCTCTTTTGATGCCTTTACAGTAATTTTCACATTATTTCCTTCTGCACGTACTAAGGCATCCTCATATCCTTCAGATTTGATTAAAGTTTCTAGAATTGCTTCCTTGCGCGCTGCTTCATCTAATGCTTCCATTTCATCTTTTGCTTCACTTTTTTCTTCTGCAGAAACTTCACTGCTTGCTAACGTTGTTGCTAATTGCTCTTTTAATTTACTTCTGTCATCATCAAGTTGCATACGTAATTCTTCGAATAGTTCTTCACTAGTAACACTTGAAGTAACTGTTCCTCCGTCTTCAAACTCTTCTGTTTTCACTTCTGTATTCGAAGCAGACTCCTCTTTGTTATCCTCTTCAGCTACAGCAGATTCTTTGTTTTCAGTAGAAGCTTCATCCTTTGTTTCTTCTGCAGCCTCTAAGTTCTCTTGAGCTGTTTTATCCTCTGTTGCTTCCTCTTGTGCAGTATTTTCAGCTGTTTCTTTTTGAGTAGTATTTTCAGCTGTTTCTTTTTCTTCCTCTGTCATAACAATATTGCTAGACCCACCATCAGGAGAAGTAACATAGTAAACTGATAGTACCACCACTAAACTTAACATTGTCAATAACCAAACCGTTTGTTTCTTTAACATCATCTATTCATCCTCCTTCATTTTTTCGATGCTACTGCTACTCGATGACTAGGTACGCCTAGCACACGTGTAACAGAATCTATTATTGTTTTTTTTATGTGAATGTTGTCAGCACCAGCAGCAACAATTAGGACACCACGTATTTCTGGTTTCTTTGTTTGTACAACAATTGGCGCCTCTTTTTCCCCATCCTGGATGATAACAACTTGTTCATCAATCGATTGATCTTCTACTTCCCTTTTACCCCCATCACGATCTGTTTCCTTTGTAACCTGACTCTGAGAAACACTATTTTTTTCAACTATTTTTTGAGCAGTTGAATCAACATTTACTACAACCGATACTTTCCCAACACCCTCTATCGTTTCAAGTACGTCTTTCAGTTGACTTTCGTATTCTTCCTCGTACTCAGAGATGGAGCCGGTTCCTGTCGTTTCCGTTTGAGATTGTTTAAAAACTTCAGTTGTATCCTCTTTCTCAGCTGTAGAAGCAGGTAATGTATTATTTACCGTTTTGTCAGGCGAAAATAGATTGCTAACAATCATGATGGCAACACCTAGTACAAATACTAGAATAAAATAATGATATTTTGATGGTTTTTTAGAATCAGATTGGCCAAGAATAGACTTTAGCTTGTGAAGAAAGCCTTCTTTATTACTCATCTAATGACTCCTCCCCTCCTTCCAGTAGTAGTGTGATTTTTTCTTCTTCTACTTCCCAAATTTCAGCAAGGAATGCTGTCACTTCATTTGGATTTATTTTTGACTGCTCCACATCTGTTTCTAGTTCTTTTGTTGTATCAATTGTTACTGGTTGAACTGTTTCTATTGCTTCTTCCTCTACTGTTTCCTCTGCATTTTCCTTTAGTAGTACTTCGATTTGTGTTAAATCTTTTTGAGAATGAATTTGGTCTGCTTGTTTTGATTCAGAAAGAAGGATCTTATCAATTGTTACATCATATCTTTGCACCAGCTCCTCTTCTGCCATCGTTTTCATTTGGACAGCCATTTGTTCTAAAATATATGCACGTTGTGAAGCTTGTATTTCTTTTTTCTGAAATTCCATTGAATTTTTTATATCAGATTCTGTCGATGCTGAATTATTTACTTGAAATTGCTCAAGAACATCATTCATATCGGTTGTAAATATCCGAAAGATGGGATTAATGATGACAATGATTAGTAGTAGACTAATAACCATCTTGGCGTATTTCTGCATTGTAGAGTTGGGTAATAACAAATCAATAATGACTGCCAATAAAATAAATACGATGATATTCGTAATCCACTCTGTTAAAAATGCCAACATAACCCCCTCCTTTGATCTTGCAAAAAATCATTAAATCATCTTATCCTAACGCATCATAATCGTTAAATTTCCCGCAGCAATGATAACAGTGAGACAAAGAAAGAACATTAATGAGACGATAGCTAATGCTGCAAAAATATAAATGACACTTTTACTAATAATGTCTAAACACGCAATCACTGGTCCCCCACCTAACGGCTGCAAAATCGATGCTGCAAATTTATATATAAAAGCTAGAGACAGTACTTTGATTGCTGGAAATGCAACAATAATTAGGAGAATAGCAACTCCTATTACTCCAACTGTGTTTTTTAATAAAATTGAGGCACTAATAACCGTATCTGTTGCATCGGTAAACATCCTACCTAGTACTGGGATAAAGTTTCCTGTTATGAATTTTGCGGTCCGGATTGTGATTCCATCCGTTACAGCTGCCGATGCACCTTGAACAGAGATAACTCCTAAAAATATCGTTAAAAATGATGCTAACAGGCCAATGCTAATATTTCGCAAAAGTCCTGCAAGCTGAGTAACCTTATATTGATCTGTAAGTGTACTAACAATATTTAATAGCGCTGCTAAAAATAGTAAAGGGAGAACAATATTACTTATTAACAATCCACTAGTATTCATTAAAAATATGATAACCGGATGAAAAAACGCAGCAGATGCAATACCACCAGAAGATGCCATTAGTGCTAACAATAGAGGAATTAACGCAAGGATGAAATTCGTCATAGCCTGAATCGCCTCATTTGTATACTGAATAGCGACGTGAAAGCTATTTAATGCAATAATAATCAATACCATATAAACAAGTGCATAAGCCACTTTACTAACCGTACTTTGATTAAAAGCGTTTTGTAAAAGCTGTAAAAGCATGCTAAAGACTGTTAAAAGAATTAAAGTTCCTAATAGTTTTCCATTTGCGATGAGTTCATGAAATAAGTATTTTAAAAATGCTTTTAGCCATTCTTGGATACTTAATTCTTTTTCTCCACTTAAAAATTGAAGAAGGCTTCCCTTTTGACTCTCTGGCAAAAAACCTCCGTATTCTGTCATAACTCGATCCCAATACGTCTTAATATCACTGATTTCAAGTTTTTCAACTTGTTCCTCTACAATCACGCTAGGATCAATCGATGCTGGCTCTTCATTTTGTTGAGATTGAGGTTGGGGTGTTTCATTAGCTTGTACATTTATTGGGTTTACTAGAAATAGAACGAGTACAATAGAAAAGAGAGATAAACGCATTTATACACCTCCAACAGTATACAAAACTGAAAATCATTCAAGTTCCGGGAATCATGCTAAGTATTGTTTCGATAATGACGGTTAAAATCGGAATTGCCATTGTCAAAATGAGGATTTTACCTCCTAATTCAATCTTTGATGCAATCGCACCTTGTCCAGCATCTTTCGTTATTTGTGCACCAAACTCTGCTATATAGGCAATTCCAATGATTTTTAAGATAGTTTCTACGTATATGAGGTTTACATTTGCATTTGCGGCGATTCTTTCCACCATCCGGATGATTTCATATACTTTATCAATTAAAAATAAAAATATGACACAGCCTACAAAAACGACAAGTAAATAGGCAAACGTTGGCTTTTGTTCTTTTATGATGAGAGCGAGAAAGGTGGCAATTAGTCCTAACCCAACAATTTGTATAATTTCGATAAGAAGCCACCCCCTTATCCTTGAAAAAGAAAGACTGATTTAATCTTTTGGAATAAATCATCAACAATGGATGCAACCATAAATAATATGTAAATAAAACCTATAAGGGTTACCCATTGCGCATATTCCTTTTTACCCATTTGATCTAAAATTGTGTGAAGGAATGCAACGACGATTCCTATCCCGGCAATTTGAAAGATCGTATTTATATCAACGCCCATTGCTATAGCTCCCTTCAACTGCTACATCAATAAAATCACTAAGAGTAGACCAGATAGAACACCTAAACTTTTCACCATTTTTTCATACCTATTTTGCCGATCAACTGCATCCATTTCTTCACGTTCAAGATGTGTAAGTGCCAGCTTTATATGTTTTTGCTGAGATATGCGGTCATGCTTACCAAGTGTTTCACCAAATTGCTTAAGCACTTCATATTCGCCTTGCTTTAACGCTGTAGAACGCCATATCTCTTTAAGAGATTCTTCCCAGGCATCCTTTACATTCGTACGCCCTTTAAGAAGCTTTTTAGAAAATTGTTCAAAAAACGTCGATAACGGCTTTGGCATTTGCTTTGAAATATTTTGTGAAGCAACAATTAACGATGTGTGACCATACATAATCTCAGCCTCAAGGGATTGAAACGCAACTTTTAACTGTCTTAGTTGTCTTGTTCGCTGACTTAAATGCTTAGCAGCTTCAAACCCAGCCCATGTCGTTGTTATAATGATGAGAAAAGCTCCAATTAATTTCATCATTTAACGCACTCTTCTTTCCAACGTAAAATCTCTACCATTTTGATCAAGAATTTGCTGAACCGTTCCAGGTCCATCTTTTCTTGATAACTCTAAAAATCTATCAAAAACCTTTGCTTCAAATAGCATTTTTAAAGAGGGACGATTTTTTAATTCACTTGCATGATGACCATGAACTGAGACCAACAGTTGCACTCCTGCATGAACAGCTTCCATTACTGCGACAGCATCCTCCTTCGTTCCAATCTCATCGACTATTAACACATCAGGACTCATGGAGCGAATCATCATCATCATTCCTTCTGCCTTTGGACACGCATCAAGAACATCTACTCTTTCACCAAATTGATGTTGAGGAACGCCTTGGACACATCCTGCAATTTCAGATCTCTCATCAACGATGCAAACTTTTTTTGCTTCAATCTGCTTATAACCGCTACTTATTACCCTTGCAAAATCTCTTAGGAGTGTAGTCTTACCAGTTTGTGGTGGTCCAATTATCAATGTATTTAACCAATTCCCATCATATAGATATGGAATATACCTTTCCGAAATACCGATTCTTTCTTTTGCTATTCGAATATTAAACGATGTTACATCACGAATCGCCTTAACTCGTCCATTTTCTGTTATGACTCTTCCAGAAAGACCAACTCGGTGCCCACCTTTAACGGTTATATATCCCTTCCTTAATTCCTCTTCCAACGTATAAATTGAATAGTTGCTTAATTCATTCAACAAATTTATTGTGTCATCATATGTGACTTCATACGAAAGGTATATGGGCTTTCCAGCAATTATTACCTCTACTCTTTTCCTAATTCGAATGCGAATTTCTTCAATACGGGACATACTTTTTGGATGGAGCAGTTTGATTTGATAACTTATAGATTCTGGAAGCATCTCGATAATTTCCTTCATTTCGCTTCCCCCTAAATTCCGGTTCATTACTTTCAATGTATGCATGCTTGACCACATTCATGACTCATTTGTTCTATCCTTTTTATCGTTTCTATCTTCACTTCTTCTTTATTTATAAATACCAAAAAGGATGAAGAAGACGCCTAGACCGATAAAGAGCAGCTTTGCATATGATAACTGATCTGCAATTTGAAAGATTCCAATGGTCATTGTGACAATAAAAATCACAGGACCAACGATAGCCAATAATGAATTTATTGTGACCGCCTTTTTTACATCATTAACTACTAACATTAGAATCGCTGCTGTTAATTCAATTGATGCAGACAAAAAACGTAAGCCTGCCATAGTTAATACTGTCGAATCAATATGTGAAAACAAACGTCTCATAACTACCTCCTAAATAACTGTTTGTACAACATATGCGGTAGAAAAGTTTTTTAGACAATAAAGGTTATAGAAACATTTATTATTCGCTAAATTAAAAAAGAAAAAAGGAATGAATCTCCCTTTTTCTTATGCCATTTTTGCTTCTATTAAGTTTTCCTCTTTCAGATATAATTTTATCGACAAAACTTATGATGGGATTATAAATTATATTTATAATGTAAGAAGCTTCTATACATATGAGTAATAACCGAGGAAAGAGTAAAATTGGATATGTTGGAGAAAAAGTAAGCTCTGGAAAAAAGTAATATAAAAAAACATATGAGTACTTAAAAAGGATACCCTTTCCTCTCAATGCTACAGATCATTCCTTGAGAGTTCCATTTGATATTTCTGACAAATGTTTCTTATTAAGAACACGTCTGTACCATTCAACAATATTCAACATTTTATAGGTCTATAAACTAATATAACTTGTTATTTTTGAACAACTACATGTTAAATAATTTTGCTTTTCCCTTAATAAATCCACAAAATTAAAAGCGGTTAATGAAAGTAAGATCTTCAATAACCGCTTTTAAACTTATTTAATGAGACTATGATTGAATTTTATGTTATGCTCTTGAAACGTAAGATGCTTCACTTGTATTAATAATAAGGCGATCCCCTTGGTTTATAAAGAATGGCACTTGTACAGTTAATCCTGTTTCTAATGTTGCAGGTTTTGTTCCACCTGAAGCAGTATCACCTTTAATACCTGGTTCTGTGTCAACAACTTCTAATTCAACTGTATTTGGCAATTCAACCCCTAATGTTTCTGTACCAAACATGATGATTTGCACTTCCATATTTTCCTTTAAAAACTTTAATTCATACTCAATTTGAGATGAAGAAAGTTCGATTTGGTCATATGTTTCAGTATCCATGAAAGCATGTTGATCACCATTTGCATATAAATACTGCATTCTACGTGTTTCAATTTGTGCTTTAGCTACTTTTTCACCTGCACGGAATGTTTTTTCTTGAACTGCTCCTGTGCGAAGGTTACGAAGTTTTGAGCGAACAAATGCAGCTCCTTTTCCAGGTTTAACGTGTTGGAAGTCCATTACACGCCAAATGCCATTATCCACTTCAATTGTTAAACCTGTACGAAAATCATTTACTGAAATCATGAAAAAAGTCCTCCTAATAGCCTAAATAAGGGATTTGAAATGAAAACAAATATCTTGTCTACACTTCATTAAATAAAATTTATATGTAAAGAACAAGTCTTCCCTACCGATTATAAAATAATTAATTCTTTTGAAGAATGTGTTAATGATTCATTTCCATTTTCCGTAATAACTGTATCATCCTCTATTCTTACCCCACCAAGCTCTGGTATATAGATACCTGGTTCAACTGTTACAACCATACCTGGTTGAAGAATAGTGTCTGAGCGATAAGACAATGCTGGCCCTTCATGAACTTCCATACCAAGCCCATGTCCTGTTGAATGACCAAAATATTCACCATAACCATGTTCAGAAATATAATCGCGAGTTAAAGCATCCGCCTCTTTTCCTGTCATACCTGGTTTTATACCATTCATCCCACGGAGTTGTGCCTCAAGAACGATTGAATAAATCTTTTTCAATTCATCACTTGGCTGCCCAACAGCAAATGTTCTCGTAATATCTGAACAATACCCTTTGTAGTATGCACCAAAATCTAACGTAACAAAATCGCCTTTTTCGATTTCTTTTTCACTCGCGACACCGTGCGGTAATGCGGAACGATAACCAGACGCAACGATGATATCAAAGGACGAAGATACAGCACCATTTTTTCTCATAAAAAATTCAAGTTCATTTGATACGTCAATTTCCCTTACTCCAGGTTTTACGAAAGTTAAAATATGTTTATATGCTGCATCTGCAATCTCTGCTGCTTCCTTTAATATCTTAATCTCTGCTGGAGACTTAATCAAGCGTAACTTTTCTACAGCTCCTGATACAGGAATAAATTCAACTGAATTTAACACCTTTTTATAGTTTGAATACTCCTGATATGTAAGATGATCCTGCTCAAAGCCAAGCTTTTTTATCCCTAACTTACTTACAAGCTGAGCAACCTCTTCACTTAAGGGGCCTGTATGCTGAACAATTTCATATTCTTTTACTTGCTTTGCCGCCTGCTCAGTGTAGCGAAAATCTGTCATAAAAACGGCTTTATCTTCTGAAATTAAAGCTATACCTGAAGTTCCAGTAAAGCCTGTCATGTATCTACGATTATATTCACTTGTAATTAACAAGCCATCAATCGATAGCTCTTTAAACCGATTACGAATCTTATCTAATTTCATCCTTGTTTCCCTCCTACTTTATCCATTAATGCTCGTATAGCAAGGATATATCCTATAAAGCCTAACCCAATAATCTGTCCCATTGTAACAGGTGCTGTAACAGATGTATGACGAAATTCTTCACGAGTATGAACATTTGATATATGTACTTCAATTACAGGTAATTGAATACTTGCAATCGCATCACGAATTGCATAACTATAATGTGTAAAAGCTCCAGGATTTATCACGATTCCATCGTATTGATTCACAGCTTCATGAATCGCGTCGATTAAATCACCTTCATGATTAGATTGGAAACAAACGATTTCTATTTGCTCATTTTCAGCAAATGCCAGTAAATCCTGTTCTAAATCTGTTAAAGTCTTCGAACCGTATATTCCTGGCTCCCTTAGGCCTAACAGGTTTAAATTTGGTCCATTAAGCACTAAAAACTTCAATTTCCTCACCTCATTCCAAAAATATTTTTAAACTAGAAAAAAGAATGTTCAGTTTATGAACATTCTATCATATCTCTACAGTAAGGTACTATGATTTCATTTTATGCTCTTATCAGCAGCTGTTAATTCATTATAATCAAAGGAAATTGAATACCCAACAAATAATCCATACAGTATATAAATGCAAACGGAAGTTACGATTGTACCTCTTGACAATTCAAAAATTTCTTTTAAATCGGGAAACATCGGATTAAGGATAAAAAAAACGATTCCCCATAAGATTGCACCATATAAAATCCCTATCCACATCGAACGAAATCGTTTAAATACAGCATAATAAACAAATGCAACACCGATAGAAATTAAGCCTATAAGGATAATGCCAATAAACTCACCAAGAGTATGATTTTTCCAACTACCTAAAGCAATCGGTTGTAAAATAAGCTTAGGACTAATTTCAATAAAATTTAATACAAATGCAATATAAGCAATGAAACTCCAAAAAATCCCGCCAAACAACCCTGTTGTAACGACCTTGCTTACTTGTGACATTTTAGGCTCTATGTTATTTTGCTCTAACCTTTTGTCATCCTTGTCAACATGTTCTTTTATTTCTTTGTCTTCTGCCATGTAAGGACACCTCCATTTATACTATGTCCATTTTTAAAGAAGACATGTTTTTAACTTTTTTAATATTTTTTTCATAACAATGACTAGCAGAAATATCCATGGGTATAATGATATTATTAATTTTGTTAAAGGATGAGCTATTTGGTTCATATATTAATAGCTACATGACCTGTTCTAAAAGCTCTAGAGGTTTTTGAGAAAGTTCTGTATGATAGAAGTAAAAGAATGAACTATGACTGATTTCAAAATTCATTCATAATAGATGGGATATAATTATAATAATAAGCATTGTTCAAGCTATCCATTAAGTATTTTTGCAACATATAAGAAATCTTCACTTCAATAAAAAGAGATTTATTATGGAATACGCTTTCAAGCCATCACACCTAATAGCATATATATAAAATATGTCAGTTACAATTTTTTGTAAAATGGATGATTATTACTATACTAGAATAAGTCCCTCTACAAAAGGATGTGCTTTAGAAGTTGATCCTGTAATAATATGCATTTTCCCACCATGGATTTATGCTATAAGGATTGATGGAGATTAGATAATAAAAAGAAAATACCTTCTTAACAAAAAGTGGAATCCCTTTTTCTTAAAAAGGATGAAACACTGTAACAAGCTACTCCTTTATTTTTGTTTCGTAAGGTTTACTGTGGATTGGTAACTTATAGGAGGTGGTAAAATGAATCAAAATATCATGAAAGGTATCATTGTAGCAATTCTTATTTTAGGAGTCATTGGAATCATTTCCAACCCTTTTTGGTTATTTAGACAAATCGCATTTATGGCAATCCTTGCGATAATCATTTATCTCGTTTACCGTCTTTTTATGAGGAAAAGAATGGGTAAGGAATATGCTTCATATCTGAAAGCTGCAAAACAATCTAAAAAACGATTCAATGACAAGGGAAATCGCCAATCAAATATTCGTAGTTTTTCTCAGGCAAAAAAACAGACAAAAGCCTCTGCAATAAAAAAGAAAAAACAGTCAACACACCTAACTGTTATCGAAGGAAAAAAGGGTAAAAAGAAAAATAGAGCACATCTTTAATACGTCCATGTTTTTAAAAATTCGATTGTTCGCTTTTCACCTAGCTCAATTAGAGCTAGTTTTTTTTCTTCATCTAATGAAAATTCTGTCGTCACAATATCATCTACTGGAATAAAGATAATATCTTTTTCATGCCTACTTGAAATATGACGACTATCATGAGCATCTTTCATTGTTTCAAAAAGTGCACTAAACAATTCGATAGCATTATTTATTTTTCGTTTTGGGCGTTCAGTTTCTTTCATGCTTAATTTAATTCCAAGTACTGGCCTCGATTTCGTTTTATTTGTCTTTTTATCTTGTTGAAAAAGCCAAATCGGAAAATTACTTAATACTCCTCCATCGACTATAATATTTGTTCCTGTAGATGAAGCTAATCGAACTGGTTCAAAAAAATAAGGTAAGCTACAACTCATCCTTACTGCTCTTGCGACTGAAAATGATTCCGGGTGGATACCATATTTATGGAGGTCATCTGGGAGAACTATTAATCTACCGTTCGTTAAATCTGAGGCTATCACCCTAAATGAACCTTTTGGTATATCTGCAAATGTAACAATCCCTTTATTCTTTAATTTCATAACAAGCCATTCCTCAAGCTTATTCCCTTTATATAAGCCTAAATTCCAATATAATGAGAGCCATTTCGTAAGCGAAAAAGGAATTAACGATTTCCTTTCATCTAGAAACATTTTCAAATCAATTTCTTCCATCATCTCTAATATTTCATCAGCAGTATATCCAGCTATTACAAATGCAGAAATAATTGACCCTGCACTAGTTCCAGCCAATCGTTTGAATTTAAATCCTTTCATTTCAATTGCTTTGAATGCTCCAATAAGAGCAAAACCTTTAATTCCTCCTCCAGAAAACACACCGTCTATGTACATTTTCTCTCCCCTCCCACACATCTTCCTATAATAGTGTAAGAACAGAGAAAGCAATTTAGACCTGTTGAAAATAAGAAAACCTTAAACTATTTAAACTACTGTCTTTGTATAAACCTACCTATTCCTACCTCAAGTATTTTTTTCAACTTGCGGCTTAGAAGTAGTCGTTTTGGTCGCTTTCCTCGTGCAGCGATTGCTTTCCGCGGGATGGATATTTAGCTCAACATGAACCTATCCATGCATTCTACAGGAGTCTTACAATTACGCTCAAATCAACCTTTACAACGTTTATTAAAACAACACTATTTTAGAAAAGAGTAAAATAAAAAGAGAGGATAAGTTCATTAACATATCCTCTCTTCCCATATCCTAATCATCACTTTTTTGTATATTCCTCAATGTCGAAACTCTTTGCTCATCTTCTTCGAAAAATTGGACTAGATCTCCAATACGATCAATTGCATTCCAGCTTAAGTGATGCTCTATTCCCTCTACATCATTATATATTTTATCCTCATCTACCCCTATGATTCTTAAAAATTGTTCGAGAAGGTCATGACGATAAACGAGTCTTTTTCCTGTCTTTTTACCTTTGTTTGTTAATACAAGTCCACGGTATTTTTCATAAATTAAATAATCATCTTTATCTAATTTTTGAACCATTTTTGTAACAGAGGAGGGGTGAACTGCCAAAGCCTCAGCAATATCTGAAACACGTGCATATCCTTTATCTTCTATTAATAAATAAATTTGTTCTATATAATCTTCCATACTTGGTGTTGGCATAAAGTTCCCTCCAAATTGCGCCGTCTTTAAACGAAATCAAATTAATTTTACATGAGAAATGAGTGCATGACAAGGAAGAAAAGCTTAATAGCCTTTAGTTAATTAGGAGGCACAAAAATTGCAGCCGCCCTTGTCATTTAATCTTTTTAAAGCCGCTTACACGATCTCTAAATGTGAACACAAAGAATTTGATATTTCTTTTCATTCTGAAAAAAGAGTCTGACGATATGTCAGACTCCCTAAATCAAGATTTATAAGCCACACTTTAATTGGGCACCACAACTAGTACAAGTATTACATCCGCCTAAATCCTCGACTGTACCTTCTCGACAAACCGGACATGTATTCCCAACCTCATTACCGATAGTAACATCAGTGGAACGAAGGTCATTGATTGTATCTACTAATACAACCTTCCCTTTTTCCTTATTGTCAACATCTTCGACATCGTCAAATGTATTTTCTTCTGCCTTTAATGTTAATACTTGTGTATCTCGGCTACCGTCAACATAAACGGTACCACCTTTAGCTCCACCTTTGTATAATCTCTCATATACTTTTTCAACTTGGTCAACAGTATATCCTTTAGGAGCATTTACTGTCTTACTAATCGAGCTATCAATCCAACGCTGAATTACACATTGTACATCGGCATGCGCTTCAGGAGCTAATTCCATCGCAGATACGAAAAATGATGGTAAGTTATTTGGATCCGCTTCTGGATGGCGATCTAAATATTCTTGTACGATATCTGCTTTTACTTCAATAAATTTCCCTAATCTACCGCTTCTGAAATATGAGAATGAAAAATATGGCTCTAATCCTGTTGACACGCCAACCATAGTTCCTGTAGAACCTGTTGGAGCAACTGTTAACAAATGAGAGTTACGAATACCATATTGTTTAACACCTTCACGAATATCTTCAGGCATTTTACTCATAAATCCAGTTTGTGTAAATGCTTCACGAAGACGTGTTGTCTCCCCCTCTTCTTCACCGACTAAGAAAGGAAAACTACCTTTTTCTTTCGCTAATTCTATAGAAGCACGATAAGCAGTTGTCGCGATTGTCTCAAACACTTTATCAACTAACTCATTACCTTTTTCAGAACCATATTCTGTTTCACAGTAAATAAGTAGGTCATGTAACCCCATTACACCTAAACCTACACGACGTTCACCAAGGGCTTGGTGTTTGTTTTCAGGTAGAAAATAAGGTGTTGCATCAATGACGTTATCCTGCATGCGAACTCCGATTTCAACTGTTTTTCTTAATTTTTCAAAATCAACAGTCTTTGTTTCCTTATTCGCCATTTCAGCTAAATTTACCGCCGCTAAATTACAAACAGAATATGGAGCAAGTGGTTGTTCACCACATGGATTCGTTGCTACAACCTGTTGACCATATGCTTTTGCATTTGTCATATCATTCGCATTATCAATAAAGAAAATTCCTGGCTCAGCAGAATACGTTGCACATATGTTGATTAGATTCCACAAGTCTCTTGCTCTAATTTTACGATACGTACGAACTTTATATCCTTGCTTTTCCCATTCACGAACATCTCCGACTTTATGCCAATTTTCATTGTAGGCTTTCATATTCTCTTCATCGTAGCTTTCTACGTCTGGGAAACGTAGTTCATACTCAGCATCCTTTTCAACAGCATCCATAAAATCTTTTGTTAAAGTAACTGAAATATTAGCACCCGTTAAAAACTCTGGATTATGAACACTATATGTTCCACCCGTACGAAGCTTTAATTCCGCTTCTTTAATGATTTTTTCACTGAATCCACCAGTTCCAGGTATTTGTTTGTAATTAACAATCCCCTGATACATATCGATTTCTTGTTGAGTTAACGGTGTGAATTTTAGTTTATCTTGTGCATATTTCTTAATTGCTTCATCTTTTGTATTTTCAATTAAATAGCGCAAAATTCTAGGGTTTTGCATTTTAGATATTATAAATTCGATGATATCAGGATGCCAATCTGCAAGCATAATCATCTGTGCACCACGCAATTTGTTACTCCTCATTCGTTAGAGGGGCTAGGTCATTTCTGCCTAACTCTCATGCTTTCACATGAGTTCGGACTATATCATCAAGGAATATTCATTCCCTGTCTCGTACCTCAAAAGAAGTTCTTCTTTTGATCTACTTATACCTTATTGTTAAAACGTAGGTACTTTCGATAGTCTCTGAACGTTCATCTTAGTTTCCTAAGATGCTTCGCTGCTGATTGCCCATTATTTATATTCATCATTTTCAAACCTTCACGGTCACTGTTGCCAGTCACGTTGTGGTTGATGAATCTTTAGGGTGTTCCAGCAATTCACGAGATTTTATTCCCGCCGTGTGGATTTAAGATTTAACGGGAACCACCTTGCTCAACAAGATGTGTTAATTTAGCGATATCATCTAACCAAGATACCGAACCAGATGATTTACCATTTACACCACGTGCAAGTGTATTTCGAGGACGCAATGTTGAACCATTTGTTCCAACTCCACCACCACGACTCATAATCTCCATTACTTGTTTCCGATGCTCAGAAATTCCTTCACGGGAGTCTTTTACAAATGGCATAACATAACAGTTAAAATACGTTACATCAGTGCCTGCCCCAGCTCCATATAAGACACGTCCTGCTGGGATAAAATTCAAATTCACTAGCTCTTGATAAAACTTTTCAAACCATTCTTTACGCTTTGCTTCCGTTTTTTCTACCGATGCCAATCCTGTCGCGTTACGTTTTGCAATTTGTTCGTAATAGATTTCAAGTGGTTTTTCAATGACGTCTAAAGAGCGTTTCACAATTCCTGTTTCAACTTCCTCAGGATTATCTAGTGAGTGGCGATACTCTTCTTCAACTAGCACACTTGCCGTTTTCGTTTGCCAATCAATTTCTCTAACATATCCAAGTCCACGTGCAGGAAACTTAGGATCCTCTTTTATTGTTAAAACAACAAAATCCCCTTCTGATAATGTAATCTTCTCTGTATCCTTAAACGTATAACGATCAAGCATAACCAGCCTTGATACACCTTTATGGGTCAACTTCATATCATCTGTTATAGGATGGACTTGTGGAAATGCAGAAATATCTTTATTTAACTTTTCTACATTTAGTTCCATCTTTTGCTCTGTAACAACAGTCATTGTAACAACTCCTTGTTCTATCTCTCTATTAAATCTTCTGATTAAATTTATCACATCGCACCAAACAATTCAATATATAGTATCTGTTTTTTTAAACATAATACTATATGTAGTTTTCAGTTCAACAAACTAGTAATTTGTCAAATTACTAACTCATTAAAAACATAAGAAATAATGAGTTATTATTAGATTACATGTCGAAAAATGCATTTTTTGAAGGATTTTGTCTCTTGCACAAACTAAAATATCTAAAACACTACTCCTTTATAGGTTTTCTTTCGTGTTTGTCGAATAATTTTTATCTGATTTAGTATGCTGTTGGACTATATCCTTTAAATATGGATGGTTGTATTTCCTTGTTTATATTGTTTGCAATCGATTCTAGATTTGATAAATTTTTAGTTTCAACTAAACATTTGCTAATAGCATAACAAACGGAACGAATGTTCGCAAGAGAAATGCGCAACCATTCGGATTGCGCATTATTGCTTATCTTTTATAATTCCATTCATCCGTCTCATATTTTTCTTTAGCAATTTTCTCTACTACTATAATTTCTTCCTTTGTAAGCTCATAAGGTTCTAACTCAATATTTAAACCTTCTTCAAAACCTTTTTTAAACGCTTCTTTTGCTTCTGTAATGGTTACCGGCTTTTCTCGTAAGGAATTTGCCGCAACCGCCTTATCTTTAAAAGCACGCTGCATTCTTTCTCTTACACGATCATTTGGATATTTAAATAAATCGAAAAGCATATCTTCATCTAAATCAAGGAGAATTGAGCCGTGTTGTAAGATAACACCTTTTTGTCGCGTTTGCGCACTCCCAGCTACCTTTCTTCCCTCAACAACAAGCTCATACCATGAAGGTGCATCAAAACATACTGCTGAACGAGGTGATTTCAACCCTTGTTTTTCCTCATCTGTCCGAGGAATAGAAAAATATGCATCTAATCCGAGATTTTTAAACCCTTCTAATATACCTTCTGAGATAACTCGATATGCCTCAGTAACTGTTTTTGGCATATCTGGATGTTCCTCAGATACGATGACACTATATGTAAGCTCTTTATCGTGGAGAACCCCTCTTCCACCTGTTGGGCGTCTTACAAAGCCTAATCCATATTTTTTAACTGCTTCTAAATTAATTTCCTTCTCAACTTTTTGAAAATAACCAATAGATAATGTTGCAGGATCCCATCCATAAAACCGGATTGTTGGAGGAATTTTCCCTTCACTATGCCAATCAAGCAACGCTTCGTCTAATGCCATATTAAAGGTTGGAGAGCAGTTACCCGAATCAATAAATCGCCATACTTCTTTTGCCATATTGTAACCCTTCTTCACAAAAAATTTTCTATTTTAGTCTAGCAGAACTTCAATAAGAAGAAAATAATATTGCATGATTAGCTAATGACATTTTAGTGAAGCTCTTATATAATAATAAAAGTCTATAAAAGTTCCTAAGAACTTATTTTTTAATATTGAAAATGAGATTACAACATAAAGGGAGCGAAAAAATTGTCAATTTCAACTTGGATTCTTATCATTTTAGCAGTAGCGCTAATTGGTTATGCTGTGTTTACCTTTTTCTATCAAAGAAAAATAATGAAACAGTTAACAGAAGAGGAATTTCGTGCTGGATATCGTAAAGCACAATTAATTGATGTTCGGGAACCTAATGAATTTGAAGCTGGCCATATTTTAGGAGCAAGAAACATCCCTCTTTCCCAGCTTCGTCAGCGTTACAAAGAAATAAGACAAGACCAGCCTGTATACTTATATTGTCAAAATACAGTACGTAGTGGTCGAGCAGCTCAAATGCTGAGAAAAAAGGGCTATACTGATCTTAACTGTCTGAAAAGCGGCTTTAAAGGTTGGACAGGCAAGATTAAAAAGAAAAACTAATGAAAAAAGCAAACTTATTCATCATTTGATGATATAGAGTTTGCTTTTTTTTGCTTAATTCAAGGATAGTTAAACCGAATTATTTAGCAAAGCCAATAAGCTGCTTTAACATAGCTATACCTGATTTCTGCTCTTGCTTATTGCGAACTTGTCTATCTTGATATTGTTTTAAAAACGCTAAAAATCTTTCCTCACGTTCATCTGTTTTCTTCAAAATAATTTCCCGTTCTTGGCGAATTGCCTCTTTATATAGTTCACGTTCTTCCTTTGAAGTAATAGATAAACTCGTAATCATTTCCTGTACATCTGAAAACTCAATTCTAGCAACTTCTGTTTGTAATTTCGCCGTGTCGACAATCTTCTGTTGAACAGCCTCAATGATAGTTGCTTCTAGTTTAGATAGTCGATCATTTATATTGAGTAACTCCTTGACTTCTGCTGATTCTATAAAGTCAGAAATCCTATTAAGAGAATTTTTTAATTTATCGTTATCTTCGGTAGATTGACTTTCGACATGATGCATAGCCGTTTGCTTCTTCAGTAATTGCTTAATTGTCATCGTATCAAGATGGTTATCTTTAAATGATTTTATCTTCCTAAACATTTCAATGTTTTCTGCAGACACTAATCTTGAATTGTTACTATCCCTTTCTATTGTTAAAAACTCTGAAAATTCATTCTCCCAGCTTTTTAAGATAAATACTTTTTCCCCTATCAATGAAGCAGCTTTAGAAATTGTTACATACTTTGTTGTCATTCTCTCCACCAACCCTTTATCTATTTACTTTATTTACTTAATTCTTCGTAGTAACTAGCAAATTCCTTCAAGACGACAAAGCTTCTAAAAACTAGTCATATTCTTTAAAGAAATTGGGGAATTCGGCAAGAATAGCTAAATATTCTTTTTTATTTGAAATGGTATTTCAGCAATACATGATTTCTTAGATATTCGGAAAGTCTAAACTACACATATAATTATTAAATTTGGTTATACTATGAAAATCAAAAAAAGACTTTCGGATATCACTTCAAGCGATACTAAAGATACTAGCCTCAACCAATGAAAGGATTGTCATTAATATGAATGTAAAGATTAACTTTGATTCAAGCTGGCAGGAAGAATTTTTCACAAAGTTAAATAGTGATGGACCTTGGGCAAACTGGGACCTTTATAAGCTAGCATATGAGGTCCAACAACAAACAGTTGTCCCTTCATTTACTGGCTTGCAGGCACCAAAGCATCTACCGAATTTTACACCTTTACCACATCAATTAGAGGTCGCACAAAGAGTAGTGGAGAAAATGAACGGAAAAGCTATTCTAGCAGATGAAGTTGGTTTAGGTAAAACAATTGAAGCAGGATTAATTTTAAAAGAATATATGATTCGTGGACTTGTCAAAAAAGTACTAATTTTAGTTCCAGCATCACTTGTTTCCCAATGGGCAAAAGAACTGAATGAAAAATTTTTTATCCCTGCTGTTGAACAAAAAAAGAGCTATGTATGGGAATCATGTGATGTCGTTGTTTCATCGATTGATACAGCAAAGCGCAGTCCTCATCGTGAAATTGTTACAGAACAACCATATGATTTAATTATTATTGATGAGGCACATAAGTTAAAAAATAATAAAACCAAAAACTATGAATTTGTACAAAATTTAAAAAAGAAATATTGCTTACTTTTAACAGCAACACCTGTCCAGAATAGAATTGAAGAAATTTTCAACCTTGTTTCACTCTTAAAGCCTGGGCATTTAGGAAATGAGTCTTACTTTAGTGAAGCATTCTCAGCAAAAGAACGCTCTCTTGAAGACCATGAACACTTACGAGAGCTTATCGACAAGGTCATGATTCGAAACCGCCGCGGAGATACTGGTATCGATTGGCCAAAACGACATGTTGAAACCGTCCCAATTCAATTCTCAGAGACTGAACAACGATTATATGACACCATTACATCTTTGCGTGATTCTAACCAATTTTCAGCTTTTGCTTTTTCAATTATGACTCTTCAGCGTGAGGCATGCAGCAGCCGTGAAGCTGTCTATATGACATTGAAGAAAATGCTTGATCGCTCTGAAGAAGCTGAAAATATCTTACCAAATGATGTAATAAAAAATATAATGGTCGCAATTGACGGTGTCACCCAAAATTCAAAAGCCCTTAAAGTTGTTGAACTAATTAAAAAAATAAATGATAAAGTTATAATCTTTACCGAATATCGAGCAACACAATTTTATTTACAATGGTTTTTGAAACAGAACGGAATAACCTCTGTACCGTTTCGTGGAGGATTCAAACGCGGCAAAAAGGATTGGATGAAAGATTTATTTAAAAATCAAGTCCAGGTGTTAATAGCTACAGAGGCAGGTGGTGAAGGGATAAATTTACAGTTCTGTCACCATATCATAAATTACGATCTCCCATGGAACCCAATGAGACTCGAACAAAGAATTGGACGTATACACCGTTTAGGTCAAGAACATGACGTACACATTTACAATATGGCAACGAAGAATACTGTAGAAGAGCATATTTTAAAACTATTATATGAAAAAATTCATTTGTTTGAAAAAGTAATTGGAGAGTTAGATGAAATTTTAACAAGGTTAGAAATAAAAAATTTTGAGGAGCATGTTCAGGAAATTATGTATCACTCAAAATCTGATGGTGAAATGAAAATTAAAATGGAAAACTTAGCATCAATATTAGATTTTGCCCAAAAATCACAAGAAGAACAAAAACGAAAAGCAACTTGATTGCAAGAGGTGGAAAAAATTAGATGGAACAACAAAAAATACACAACTTTCTTGAAAGTTTTTTTAACGCTAACTCCTGTGAACTAATAGAAAATAACCCTGGTTACTTAACAGTGCAACTTACGATAGAAATGGATAAGGAGCTAATGAATCGTCCATTCTATTGGCATTATCTTGAAAAAACAAACGGTGTACCTAACCCAATGAAACTAACATTTATTACAGACAAACAAAAAGCCCCTTCCGATCTAAAAGGTGAATTTATGCATTTTGGTTCACCACGGCTTCATCAAATCTTTCAAGCAACAAAACGGTTAGGCAGGTTTATCCGCTTATACGAAAAAGTTGAACATGAGAATAACGGAAACATTGCCTTACAACCCTGGATCGGTGTAAATATCATTGTTTCCTATCAGTGTGATATGAAAAAAGACGAAATTCATTCAATTGGTCTACATTTAGTTAGTGGGACACTTGTAGAGGGTTTCCAAGAAAAATTAGAAAAACTTAATCTAACACCCAAAATACCTGACTTTTGTTTTACAATGACTCCATTAATAAAACCACAAAGTGGATTAAAGAGAATTGAACAATTCATTGAACAATATGTTAAAAGTCAGGATCATTCATGGGCTGATTCAGCGAGAAAAAGATGGGAAGATGACCTAAAGCTACTAGACCATTTTTACGAGGACATTGAGGAAAAACCTGATTGTTACACATTAGAAAAAGAAGCATTACGTGAACTATATGAACCACATATTCATATTAATATCCAAAACGGTGGGATCTTCTTTCTAACGCAAAATGCTATATTTAAGTAACTTCAAGTAGCAGTTGGTCTTCCAATTGCTTTTTTCTCTTTGTTTAAAGGACAAAACGTTAAAAATCATCCACTCTAACAAAATTCACTATTCTTCGACAACATTCAACATCCCTTACATAAGGTTACTTTAAGTTCATTTAAAGATTCCTTAAATTACCATAACAACATCTGATTTTTAGCGCATTTTCAGGCATTAATACCTATGTATTATTACAAATAGATTACAAATGACGAAGAATAATAAAATTTTACTCCCTCGACACCAATCAACAAACATTCTGAAAATTTATTTTTATAATAGAGATTGTAGTCAAAAAGTCTATTTCTACAGAGGACTTTTGATTTATATAATGAAAACGTTAATATGAACAGATAAAGGCAAACCTATTGAAAAATTGGGACGCAAAGTCACAGGTCTAATGTATCGTACATACTATGACGGCTGGACTGCCTGGAATACATCAAAGTATTTTAGGAGGGGTACATATTGAATAGTGAGCTTATTGATAAAATTAAAAAGGATGGACAATTAGATCGTGAATGGGTTGAAATGATTTTAGAGGCTCTCGAGCTAGGGATTAGTATCGAGGAAATAAAAGAGTTTTTTTCAAAAGCAGAACATCCTCCTAAATAATAGAACTATTTGATATAATTTTTTTCTTATTATGTTCTCCATATAAAACCTTTCCTTCTTTATATGTTATACTATAACTAACAAAAAGGAAGGTGACTTGACGTGATTGGTCCTAGAATAAAAAAATATCGGACACAGAAAAATTTATCATTATCTGAATTAGCAGAAAGAGCAGGAGTTGCAAAATCTTATCTTAGTTCCATTGAACGCAATCTCCAATCCAACCCTTCTGTTCAATTTTTAGAAAAGGTTTCTGCAGTGCTTGGAGTGTCTGTAAATGTACTTCTAGATAAAAATGAAAATGACTCAAATGAACTAGACTATGAATGGACGAAATTAGTGCAAGATGCCATGAAATCCGGTGTATCTAAAGAACAATTTCGGGAATTCTTAGAATTTAATAAATGGAAGCTTAAGAATGAAACAAATAAATAATGTACATAAGCATAATTGGTGAAATTTCACTAATTATGCTCTTTATTTGTTCTTTATAATGAACTTCTCTTGAAATTGTCAAAATAGATATTTTCCTGTCACTTTTTATTTCTTTTCAGCAAGTACTATAATCGTTATACTTACTATAGAAAATGATAGCAAAACCTTCAATTAACTCGTTCTTAATAAAACGCTAATATATTTCTAGTTTATTGAAAAGTTATCACTGGAAGAAGGAAGAAAAGGTTGGTGACTCATGCAATTTAATCAAGACACGATCGATTTATTGCTCCATACAATTAAAACATATGGCTGGATGGATCTTCCAGCATCAAGTATGTCGATGTATCCATTTATAAAAGAAGGAAATATTTGCAGATATACTAAATTTGATCTAAAAACAGTTAAACGGGGTGATATCCTTCTTTACTATACATCCTCTGGGCAATTGCTAACACACCGTTTATTATACATAGATAAAGCGAATCCAAAATATGTATTCTTAAAAGGTGATTTAAATTCAAAAAGTATTGGTCCAATTGAAATAAATCAAATTATTGGTAAGCTTATTACAATTGATAAAAAGAAAAAGAAGGTTTATTCAAATGATTTAAAAGCAATACTTTGGGGCTATTTCATTACCAAGTTTCCATTTCTCTCCAATATAATTAAGATTTATATCCGATTTAAGAATAAGTTTAGAAAAAGGCTATCATCCATTTAAAAATTATCATTGTATTATTCACCTCTATTTTTAAAGCTAATTAAATTTATTTCTGGAGTATTAAATAACCGGAATCCTAAAAAGGAGATGGCTTTACTACTTCCTAACCCTGCACTAACATATTGTTTAGTTTGCCGATATTCCCATAAGCCTTTTACTCGATCTGAAGGAGGAAATAAACCACCATGTTTATAATAAGGCTCTGGTACAAATAATGCTCCAAGAAAAGGTAATCTTATTTGTCCGCCATGATAATGTCCTGCCATAATTAAATCAAAATTATGAAACTTCATATTAGGATTTGCTTTAATTTGGTCAATTTGGATATCAACAATTGGATAATGTGTCAATCCAATAAGCACATCTTGTTCTGTTAAATTGTTTAAGATCGACATATCATTTCGTGCTAATTGCAATGCTTCAATTCCACCTATCTCGCTCTTATTATTCTCTGCCTGTAATGACTTTTTAAAATCCACAAAGTAAACTTTTGAACCTCCTTTTGTAATTGAATAATTCGAATCCAATAATTTTATTCCTCGAGATTCCAATCCTTGTATAAATTCATGTTTTTCACTTCTATTCTTTCTAACATTAAAGCTTTTAACAGGATCAGTATTACCTGGGACAAATAATGCATGCTCCTTATTTCGAATCCCTTCAAATAACATATAAATCGGATCATAATTCAGACTATTTTGATCAGCTAATAAATCTCCCGTTATTACGAGCGAATCATATTGTAAGGAATTAACTAATTCGATCAATTTTTTCTGATTCTTCCCAAATTCTTTTTCATGCAAATCAGAAATTTGCAATATTGTAAATCCCTCTAATTCTTGAGGTAAATCTTTAATCAAAACTTCCTCCTCGGTGACAATAATTCTATTATTATCCCAAATTGTATATCCAATAAGAAACAATACGAACATAAAAATTGCTAGAATCAAGTATCTAATACGTCTTTTCAAGAGCAAAACTCCTTATAATCAGTAGCTCAAAAGAGCCAATAATTAATAATTTGCCTCTAATTGATTACTAACTAAATGTCCAAAAACGCTTCGTTTATCCTTTGCCAATTGACGGTATTGCCCCTTTTGCACAATAACACCTTCATCTAAAACAATTACTTGGTCAGCATGGCGAATTGTAGATAAGCGATGGGCGATTACAATAATTGTCATCCTTCCCTTCAATCTTTCAATAGATTGTTGAATTTTCGCTTCATTTTCAACATCTAGAGCACTTGTAGCTTCATCCAGTACAAGAATCGATGGTTTTCGAAGGATAGCGCGAGCTAAAACGATACGCTGTCGTTCTCCCCCAGATAATTTAATACCACGATCACCTATACGTGTATCTAACCCTTGTGGTAGCTTTCTCACAAATTCAGCTGCAGAGGCAAAATCTAATGCATCCCAAATACTTTCCTCAGTTGCATCAGGCACTAAAAGTAATAAATTTTCCCGAATGCTTGCATTAAAAAGGAATGGTTCCTGAGGTACATAACTTACAGCTTTTCTTAATGCGATAACCATATCGCTTGTTAAAGGAACTCCATCGATGACGATATTTCCCTTTTCCGGATAATTTAATCCCATTAACAAATCAATTAGTGTGCTCTTCCCTGCACCTGAACGACCGACAACTGCGGTCATTTTATTAACAGGAATAGTAAGATTAATATTTTTCAGCGCAAATTCAGATGTAGGATGATAGCGGAATGAAACCTGCTCACAAACCATTTCCTGGGTAATTTCTAGAGGCATAATCTCGTTTAAATTTTCTAAATTTATTTCTTTTGCTTCATAACATTGATATTGCATCGTTTTTACGGCTTTAAATGCTGGTAGAATCGTTGCCATTTGTTCTAAAGAACCTTGTATCCCTGCAACTCTCGGCCATAATCTTGAAAAAATTAATACAATCATCATTAACTGCGCTACTTGTGCATGAAAAAGATTTATTGCAAAATAAATAAAGATTACGAGAAAAATAGAACTTGCAGTTCGATAATAAAATTGTGTTTTCATTTTCAGCTTTGTATAGTCTACCTGCTCAGTTAATATTTGCTTTGTGATCATTTGATACCAGTTGATTCTTGACTGTTCTAATGTATTGCTTTTTACATCCTTAATGCCGTTAATTTGTTCTGTTATCCCAGCTAAATGCTCTTTTCCTAAATGATAGTTCCGCTGACCTAGTGCAATAGATGTTTTTAAAAACTTCCGATTCAACACTAATAAAATAATTCCACATAGTAAAACAAATAAAGTAATTGCCGGAGAAAGGAAAAAAGCTAGACCAATTTGGATCAACGTGAAAATCAGAGATGACATAAATTGTAGAAACGATTGCGTACCTGAGCTTGTTCGAACGATTTCAGTTGTTAATATATTGATAAGATCAGATTTTCTATTTTTTATAAAAAAGTCCCAATTTGCTTGCAAAATAGCACGATATGTTTCAACACGTAAATATCGAAGAAACCCATGCTGTATTTTAGCGTTTTGTACAGTAATCATTCGTTGGAAAAAGTTATGACTAATGACAATAAGTAAATACAAACATAAAATAACCGCTAAGCCAGCTTCAGTTGGAACATCTTGTAGAAATGAAAAAAGGCTTATGACAGATTGTCCACTTGGTTCGACCTCAATTACACCACTTATGCTTATCATTGGAATTAATAGCAAAATTCCAATTCCATCTAACAAACTAATACATACCATTGCAAAAAAATTAACGAATAATTTCTTGCCTGCGAACGACTGGATTTGCCTTAAAAAATAAAAAAGATCTGACATTGCTTGTTCCTCCTAGGGTTATACATGCTTCCTAGCTCTTCGCCAAGCACATAAAAAAGGACGTAAAGGAAAATAAAGAAAATGCATCCTTTTTGGTAATGGTAGAGTTTCCGCATCTTCTGAGAAAGGAAATAGTAAACTTATTATAAATAGTAGTTTTTGATTCATCGATTTTAGAGAAAACAAATGCCTCGAATGGTATGATGCCACTTCGTCTGGTAGAGGCTCTGTATGAAGGTTAACCATTCTTTCAAGATAAAAAATTGCATCTTGTGCTAATTTACGAGAACGTCTTTTATTTACTAAAAACTTGATTTCATGTGGATACTTAGTATTTAGGAGAGAATTGGATAGTAGAAGCGCCTGACCCGCTATGTGTGTTAACTGATACTTACGTAAAAGATGCTTCACTAAATTCCAGTCAATATCTTTATGTAAGAGATAATGAATATCTAGTAGCCACCTAAGTCTTGACCAACCATGACGAGAACCATGTGATATTAAAAAGACAAACAAATCTTCTTTCCCTAAATAAAAAACATTTGTGTTCGTTAAGTTACTATTTCTTTTCCTTTTCCATAATTCATTAAAGCTTTGTTCAGCATTTGGTCCTGGATTTAACCTCCAATGAATTTCAAGTTTTATTCTCTTTTGAGGATGATAAAACGCAAAATGATGATGTCTCCACTTCCAATCATTTAGGACAGACTTAATATAATCATTTTTTATATAACCCATTTCCATTAAAATTTTTTCAGCTCTCTGAAGATCTTTTATCTGAATAAGAAAATCCAAATCACTTGAAGTACGTAGTGAAATATCACCATACAGATCATGGGCAATGACCGGACCTTTTAAAAATAATATCTTAATAGCCTCTTCAGAAAATAATCGATTTATTAAGTCTATCTCCGCGCTTAATTTAAGCATCATAAATGTGTTTTGTCGGTATTCAATTTCGAATTCTTGTATTATTTCTTTTGGAACTATAAATTGATCAACATCTTTTATTTTTTTATATAATACTGGAAAAACACGATGGTGTTTAGCCTGTTTTATAAAGCTTTTCCAATGGAAAGAGGACAATGTTCTTGTTGGAATAGGACTATAGCTATTTTGATTCCTTAAAATCTGTAAAATAACATTAAGCTCATTTGGGATGCTTGCTATATCAAGTTGAAATTTCTCCACAATCCTTGCCTCCAATTTTTTTGGCGAATTTCCCTACTATCGTGAACTTATCTTTTCCTTCAAAGCCTGTAACAATATAAGGCCCGCTTCGCAGCCAAGCATGGGCAATTAACTTTCCGTTTTCCTCTCTTGCTGTACCAAGATATAGCGTACTTTCTATTCCTCGTCTTTCTAACATTTTCATCGCAGCAAATGCCTGAACTAAACATTGACTTTCCCAAAAGGTATACCTATTCATAATTCGAATTGCTTGGGATATATTTAATAATTCCTTTTTTCTATTTGGCATAGGTAAATAGGTTGTTTCATCCATTTGAAGTCCTAGAGAAGGTGCCACATTCGAAAATGGTAATCTTTTCAAATGCCATCCTAATGCTAAATAAATATAGGATTCTACAAGAAGACATTTCATCCTCCAATCCATAGCAATCAAAATTTTCAACTTTGCAAAAGGTCTCCATCTCTTTATAATGTTGAATTTCACATTATGCTACCTTCTTTTATTACGATTAATTCTTCTTTCTTAAGGGATTCTAGAAATGATAGTACCTGTTTCTCACATTCACCTCTGTCGACATCATAATTATTTACTAAAGAGTCTACTAGCTCAGGATAAGAAATTGGTTTTTCAATTAAGTCCCAAATTACTCCTCCAATTTTCCCTAAATTATAATATTTCCCATTTAAAATGCTTAACATTACTTTTTCTCCATCCATATCACTTACAATATTTCCCTCTTTTTGCTTTATATAAAAGGGTCCTTCAAATATATCACCCATATATTATTTCCTCCTCATTACATGTCGATATAATCATTTCTGTTAAATCATAGGCTGTAAATCTTTGCAATGGACGTTTGATTCTAAAAAGCTTAACAGCTTCACATATGGTTGTAGAGGTATGAAAATGCCATTGCAACAAACCTGCTGGTACAATAAAAAAGTTCCGGTATGTATGATTAAATATTGTTTGTAGCCTCTCTAGTTTATGTATTTGGTAGATTCCTAACTTTTCGTCTTCATTTTTTACAAGCTCTATAATACCTGCTAATGGCAAGGGCTTATCTACAAACTGCTCGCTTACTGGGATTGCATACTTCTTTTCCCTTTCAAATATAGGACGATATAATTTGGAGTCCATCCCAAACTCATTAATACTTTCTTGCCACAGCTTTTGCTGAGGATAGGAAGCACAAACAATAGGTACATTTCTATCATTAAGAAAAACCGAAATTACATCATCACTAATAAAACGATATCCTTGCCTTAAAAAAGCAGCTGCAGTTGTTGATTTTCCAGCGCCAGAATCACCAACTATTGCGTACGCTTTGCCGTTAATCTCAATTGCACTACCATGTAAAGGAAGAATTCTTCTTTGCATTAATAATGCACCCATACACGTACCTAATAGATAAAGTCGAATTAAGTCTTTCCTATCCTCTGAAATAGGAGAAACTATTATCTGTTTTCCTTCTTGAATACAATAAATAGCAACATTAGGCACTTTAAAAAGCCAAAATTTTTCTTTAATAACAAAAATTCTATCTGAATCCCCATATTCTAACCAAATTTCAGTTAAATCCTCCTCCTTTATTGTTACATCGATATACCGACTAGTTTGTATATTTATTAGTTCTGGAAAATCAATTTCACTACTAAATGTTAGACCAAATGCATAGTATAATCCCTGTCTTTCCACTTGCTTCATAATACCCCCCCTTTGTAAAACAACACCCTAAAACACGTTCAATATAATGAACATTTTATTAGTGAGAATTTAATTATCAGGAATGAAATTACGGAATTTCCATTATTTTATTCTCTATAAAGAACAACCATAGATTCAAATTACCATTTTTTATTAAATGTGTCAATAAGCAGGGGAATATAATATTATCTGGCGAAGAGGTTAGAGGATAATGGTAAGGACATATGTAATTTGTTCAATGTTTTAGTTCCTCATATAAAATTTTCTTTCATTTTACATGAGGAACTAAATAAAGAGTTGTTAGCTAACAGGAGGATCCCAAATGTCAAAATCATGGCTCGTTACTGTATCAACTTGTGTAGTACCTTTACCTCCATACGTATGACTAACATCAAGAATTTCCAATGTAGGCTTTTCCCATTGCGCTTTTAATTGCATCATCATTGTTCACCCCCTTTCAATTTATTAAATAAATTCCTTCTTCATAAACCGGTGAAAAATTAATCCTCGTATAGCTACTTTTACATGGGAATCTACAGCAAGTTCCGTTAATGGCTTTTCCTTTAATTTTTGTACAGCTAATTTCAAAACATCAATGTTGAGGTATTCCTTTGTCATTGAGTCAGAAATAACGTTATGTATTTCATTCAATATTTCTTCCTTAACCGATAACATTCGTTCAATCCAATCAGCACTTTGCATACCTCGAATATTTTGACTTAATCTGACTTCATCTGGTAATCTATTTTTAGTCACTCTTCTAATGAGAGAGCGATCAATCCCATGTTTTATATATTGATCAACTGGAATTGCTAAACAAAATTTAATTATTCTCGGATCATTTGTAGGATCTCTTTCTAAAGTTCCATATCTTAGAGATAGTTTCGTTCCAACTACCCCACTCTTATTCCAATAATATGGTTGTTCAAAATGATTTCTCCGTGTCTCAAATGAATTAAAATCCTTGCCGACATTATTATTTTTTAATTTAAGAAAAACCTGACTTTTTTCTGCAAAACTATGATTAATTAATTGGGGTAAACGAGAATGATTTTGTCCGTAGCTGCCTTTTCGTTTTGGTAATGCTCTGTGGGTAATCATAGATAATAATCTTTTCTTACTGATATTTCGATTATGACTAAATAAACGAATTTCATTATAAAGTTTAATAAAATTCAATTTTTTTAGTAATAAACTATAATAATCTAATCCTGGGCCATATGAGATTGAAAAATTTCCTCTCGCCCCTGTTAACAAAACTCCGATATTATTTTCTTGTGCTTTTTCATAGATTCCTCTAATCCAAAATGTATTTTCAAAAAATTTATAGGGCATTTCTATCATCTCGAGCCATTCATCTATTTCTGTATAAGAATCTCTATCAGGAAAATTCAATAATTTATCATGAATATTTCCAACATAGTTTGCTGTCGCCTTAATAAAGGGAGTTTCGTTAGGTACAGCCCATTTTGGCGTCCAATCGACAAAACCTTCTTTAGGAATATAACTAAATGTATGCAATGGTTTATTTTGATTAGCTAATATTGGAGAGGCAAAGCTAACAACAGCGCCTGAATCTAGACCACCGCTTAGTTGTGAACCAACATTTCGAAAGGTACGCAATCTAACATTCACAGCCTCCTGAAATATTCCCTTAAAAGCTTCCTCATATTCTCCATCAGATGTAAATTTAATGAAATCATCTGGGAGTAAACTTCCATATTTCATAATCTTTATTTTTTCTGTGTTAACTATGATAGAATGCCCTGGGGGTACTTGCTGAATATTCTTATATGGAGTTGTTGATGAATCTGTACAATCTACCATAGAATCGATAGCAAGAAATTCGGCTAACCACTGTTCATTTGGCTGCTTTTTTACATATGGAAGTGAGAATAAGGGCTTAATAAGTGTTGAAAATGCAAACCTGCTTTTACTTTCATCGGTAACAAAATATAGTGTTCTTACCCCAGATAAATCACGGGCTCCGAATATAGTTTGTTTTTTGATATCCCAAATCATAAAAGCAAAATCACCAATTATATATTTTGGGGCAGCTTCACCCCACTTTATATATGAATGTAAAATCAACTCACTATCAGTCATTTTCTTTCTTGATGGATTAATAATTTGCAACCGTTCAAATAATTCTTCTCGATTATCGATAATTGCATCTGCGGTTACAACTAGTTCTTTTTCATAATCATAAAAAGGTAACCGTTCAAATATTGACTCAGGTGTAATCCATTGGCCCAAGCAGCCTAAAAAGATTTGCTCCCTTTGCCAAACCTGACGATAATCTGAAGGAAAGCGATTAAACGATTCCATCAAGCTCGAGGCTTCATCAGATTTTATTGGCTCTCCATTCAAGTGGAAAATCCCTGTAATTGCACTCACTTCTTTTCCTCACTTTTCAATATGTAATTTTCAAAAAAATGATGAATCTGATGCTTAAAAGGAATAAATGTTTTGACCTTATTTATTTTCCCTCTAATTCTAAGTAATTCACCTTTTAGCTTTTCTTGTTCACGATAACTATTCTGTAATCTTTCCTCTATAGCTTGTAAAGAAATCCTCATTTGTTGGTTTTCCTCATAAAGCTGTCGGTCATTATAGCTAATTTTTTCAGTATTCAATCGTTCTACTTTTCCGTTCTTTGTATTACTACTAAATTTCATTTGATATCGATTCTGCCATTTATAATTCGTTATTTTTTCAATTTGTTCTGTTCTGAGTTGAAGAAATTCAAGATCTGGATCTGCTTTATATTTTGTCCCCGTCCATTTTTCAGCCTCTAATAGTACATCACTATAACCTAAGGTATGAAAAATATTTGCGCCAAGAATATTACAATACGTTTCAACTTCTTCCTTAGTTAAAATATTCTTCCATAAATTTAGAGATTTAGTATGTGGCTGGTTATGTTCAAAAAGATTTGGATCCCCTACACCCATGCTTTTAAACATGGTCCCCTTCGGTTTATCTAAAAAGTCACCGTATTTCTCAATTCCTTCTTCATAACTTATACTAAGAAACGTACATAATTTCTCAATTTCCTCACGTGGATGTTGAATTAATTTTTCATATGTTAAACGATAAGAATATGAATTGCACTTAGAAAAATAGTTAGCATAACGAAAATATCCGACAGTAATGTCAGCCAATCTTAGATTAAAGGTTGGTGAAATCAAATCTCTTTGTAGTTGTAAGCTTCTATCTTTTGAATAATGAAGTTTTTTATATGAGGCCATAACAGCTAAAGGGTTCCGAATTAACCAAATTCGCTTTGATGCTGGATAAAGTGCATCTAAAAATTCAAGAATATAATAATATCTTGGTGATTTATCTACAACTACTTCCCCACCACATCTTTGGAGAAATCCAGAATAAATTTCATTTGCAAAGCTTCGGCAAGCATCATGAAATAACTCCTTTGGAACAACTCCATTATAAAAACGGTTAATAATTGCACTCCCTCCATGTGCTGACCGACTATTTTGTAAATCATATAAACTCATTAATAACCACATTTCTTGTGTAGCAAAAACTTTACTATGGTTTTGAAGGATAGTCGTCGTTAAGGAACTTCCACTTCTAGGAACACAAAGTAAAAAGATTAAATTATCTTCTATGGTTTTATCCATCATGAACCTCCTTAACCTCTACCAAATACTTGACTTCCCTTCATTAATTCCAATTTTCTTTTTATTTGCGCTAAATTGATTGTATGATCAACAGTTAACGCCTTTATCGAAGTCAGATCATTTAAACATGAAGAGCATATCCACTTTCCTATATTCGTACTACTGTATGAAATATTTGAACATCTTGAGCAAATTTTTTTATACATTGCAAACCCCCAATAATGATGTAATATTTTTTGATAATTCAAACAAATTACCTTTGGATATTTCTTTTATTTCATTGCATAGTGGTTTTTATAGAAATAGACTCTTCAAATTAACTCATTTCTTGAATCCTAAATATTCTGTAAATGTTTTAGAAATTCGTATAATACTATAAAGACTAATTTTCATCATATTGAACAAATTTTTCTTTATTAAGAACAGTTACGTATAAAAATCTCTATTTAGGAATATTTCTATTTAATTTTTATTTGTACGCAATTATAGAATAATAAATAATTCACACACTATAAAGAACGATAATATGTCCCTATAAAGAACACAATGATATTTTTCCACTAATAAATAGTCGAAATTATCATCTCAATAACTTAATTTGTTATCGTTTCTAAATTTTCAATAAACGTTGTAGCTTCACTAAAACCATTTGGGTTGCTTTTCTGCCATCTCCATGAATCAACACACATTTCCTCTAGTCCTTTTGTCGCAACCCAATTTAATTCTCTTGCTGCCCTTGATGGATCTGCAAAACTCGTACCTATATCCCCTGATCTTCTTTCAATAATTTCATATGGTATTTTTCTACCAATTACTTTCTCGAAAGTTCCAATTATCTCCAAAACACTATATCCTTTACCTGTTCCAAGATTATAAGGACGAACCCCCGTCGTTTTAATTACCTTCTCAAGTGCCTTCAGGTGACCTTTTGCTAAATCAACAACATGAATATAGTCTCTAACTCCTGTTCCATCAATAGTATTATAATCATTTCCAAATACTTTGAGCTCTGTCAATTTCCCAGCAGCTACTTGAGTAATATAAGGGACTAAATTATTTGGTATTCCGTTTGGATCTTCACCTATTAAACCGCTTGGATGGGCACCTACCGGATTAAAATATCGTAGCAGAGCAATACTCCAATTATGATTCGCCTTATATAAATCACTTAGTATCTCTTCAATCATTAATTTTGTTCTTCCGTAAGGATTTGTTGCTGACAGAGGTAATTCCTCATGAAAAGGTGCATTTTCATTTTGTCCATATACGGTGGCTGACGAACTAAAGACAAATTTAAACACTTTGAATTGTTCCATTATTTCACACAAATTTAGAGTCCCTGTAATATTATTTTGATAATATTGAAGTGGAAATTCAACCGATTCTCCAACTGCTTTTAAACCAGCAAAGTGGATAACTGCATTAATATCGTGCTTAGAAAATACAGCTTTAAGTGAGTTCTTATTCAATAAATTTACTTCATAAAATTTAAAATCCTTTTCAGTAATTTCTTGAATTCTTTTTAACACTTCCAGTTTACTATTTGAAAGATTATCAACAATGATAACTTCATAACCTGCTTTTAATAATTCAATACATGTATGTGATCCTATGTATCCAGTACCTCCTGTGACAAGTATCGACATGTCTTTTACCCCCAGTGTATGTCTTCACTTTCGATCATTCCTAGCAAAACAAAATATAATTTCAATTTAAATAAATTAAGAAAATTCCGTGCTTTACAAAACACAATTCGTTCTATATAAAGAATATATTTTAATAATACACTTCAAGTAAATTGTTATCAACCCTTTCTTCCTTTTATATTTTAAAATCTCATATTTTTAATCCTTTTCATCCAATCCAATCTACAAATTAATGAATCTAATATATAAACATTATTTAAGGGGATGAAAAATAAAATGGAAACTTCAACTTCCACCTATTATATAGAACTAAACCGATGGGGGATTACAAATAATGGATCCTTCTCTATAAATAATTCTAAAGGGATTAATGATGCGCTTATGTGGGCAAGTCAGAATGGTTTTACAAAAGTTATATTTCCACATGGAACTTATGTAATAAATGAAACTACTCCTATTGAACCCGCCAGTAATATGACAATTGATTTAAATGGTTCAACTTTAAAAATAAATGAAAACGGATTAAGTAACTATTCTATTATTTGTTATAAAAAAAATCAGAAGTATTCCACTATAACTAACGGCATAATTATGGGTGATAAAGACCAACACAATTATTCATCTGGTGGAAGCCATGAAGGAGGCCATGGGATTGAAATCGGGACAATTAATCCACCTTCAAATGGTGGAAATAATACAAAATATGTAAGATTAACCAATTTAGAGATACTTAATTGCACTGGAGATGCAATAATTTTAAATAGTACTTTCGGTCAAATTTCACCTTTCCCATCCTTAATAGCTAAATCCTGGGAGCAAGGAAGTATAAGTCCATCTAACGGTTCTTTCATAGTTACCAAGGAAAAGATTAGATCTACATTAGTGATTGATTTGACACAAACTGAAATAGTAAAATATGGTTATTTCGGATTATATGGGAATGGATTTGGAAATCTTGGAGCAGATATTGTTTGTGACTTTTACGATGTTATTTTTTATAGCAAAGACAACACATTTCATTCTTCTAAACAAAAAGTTCAATTTTTCGATGAAGTTGAAGTTCCATTAGGTGCAGCATTTGCCAGGGTAGTACTTCACCAAACGACAATCCCTGATCCGAATAAATGTTTAATTAATATAAGAGTAGCTACATTTCCACAACAAACTTTTATTGAAAGATGTAACCTCCATCATTGTAGGCGACAAGGAATCAGTTTATGTGGTACAAAACAAAGCTATATACGAGAGAATCATATACATCATATAGGAGGAACTTCACCACAATCAGGAATAGATATTGAAGATGGCTATGATTTAAACCAAAATATTTACATCGAAAGCAATCAGTTTCACAATAATTCATCATACGATATTTTAGTAGTAAATGGAAAATCAATTCATATTACTAAAAATCAACTTACAAACACTGTTAAAGAAGGAGTTTCCTTATCGATAAACGGAGGAGCAGATAAAATATTTGTAACAGAAAATACTTTTCATAAAGCGAAAATTACTCTATCAGGAAATAGTTTATTTTCCAATAATTTCCTTTATGCAACACAACTACATGTACTTGGTAAATATCAAAGTAGACCAATTTTAATATCCGACAATCTATTCCATAATAGTAAATTAATTTCGAATACAGACTTCCCCTATATCGTTACAGTCGACGGATGTAGGTTTTATAACGATATTGATAAATTAAATGCATTTTCTGAGATATCGTGGACTTTAGAACTTAAAAACCAACCACAAATTATTTCAAATTGCATCTTCGAAGGGAAAGATACCTTGTATAATACTTATGTATTAAATAATGCAAAGGGTGGTTGGCTATTTAGTAATACTATTTTCAACAATGGAACGATCCTAGTCGGTAAGTATATTAACTGTATTTTTCAGAACGATTTTTCTACTCTAAGGATAATGGGTACAAGTGAAGATTCTATAGAATTAATAAATTGTACAATAAAAACAAGTGACAGGTTTAATTCTCTATTGAGCGTAAACAATATTAAATCATTTACATTAAAGGACTGTTATATCGAGAAACCTAACGGCACAGTATTAAACGTTGGCTCAATATCCGAATCCGTTACATTAGTTGGGAATACAATAAAAATTTCCGATGACCATTTATTAAGGCCGCTTATTTTATTACAGTCTTCATATAGTGGAAAATCAATTATCATTGAAAATAATACTCTAGATGTTTCTAACTTAAAGCAAATTGGTATAGAAAATGCAACTTCACCCAGTACATTTGTAGTTATTAGAAATAACATACTAAACAATGCTTCTATCAAATACAATGGTACAGAAATCAGAAATAAAAATATAATAGATGGCTTAATTGATAAAGATTAAAATTATAATTTCTGCCCAGCACATTTATCTTATAGATTATATCTGAGCTGTCGTCTAGTAAAAAAGTCTATACAGAAATTTCTATTAGTTTCTTAATGCATTCAATAACTCTATATTGCTCTTTCTCAAGCATTCCTGTACCTGATGGAATACAGAGGCCATTTTCAAATAATTCACTTGCAATATCTCTATCATCATGAGAGTAAAAACGACTAAATTTAAAGAGTGGTTGCAAATGAAGGGGCTTCCACACTGGTCGAGCTTCAATATTTTCTATTGCCAGTTTTTCTAATAATTCATTGACAGTTTGACCAAACTCTTTTTCTTCTATAGAAATTGTAGTTAACCAACGATTTGAAATTGATCCTTTTAATTCAGGCATGAATGATATTCCCGGGAGATTTCCAAGTTCCTTATAGTATATAGAGTGAATTTTTCTTTTAGCAGCGACACGCTCCTCCAACACTTCCAATTGAGCTCTCCCGACCCCAGCTAATAAATTACTCATCCTATAGTTATAACCTATCTGACTATGTTGATAATAAGGAGCTGGATCTCTAGATTGTGTTGCCAAAAAACGTGCATAATTTAAAGCTTCAACATCATTTGATACAAGCATACCACCACCAGATGTTGTTATAATTTTATTGCCATTAAAGGAATAAACTCCAAATTTCCCAAAAGTACCACTAGGCTTTCCTTTGTACATTGCTCCTAATGATTCAGCAGCATCCTCAATAATTGGAACTCCATAACTATCACAGATTGAAAGTATATCATCCATTTTAGCACTTTGCCCGTATAAATTGACAACAATTACTGCCTTTGGCAATTCCCCTTCTTTTTCTGCATCAACAAACGCTCTTTTTAATGCTTGTGGGGACATATTCCAAGTATCTGGTTCTGAATCAATAAAAACAGGTTCTGCACCCTGATATAAAATTGGATTGGCACTTGCTACAAAAGTTAGTGTAGAACAAAAAACCTTATCCCCTTTATTAACGTTAAGTAACAATAGTGCCAAATGAATAGCTGCTGTCCCCGATGAAACCGCAACAGCAGCCTTTACTCCGATTTTTTCAGATAACTCTTTTTCAAAAAGGTCGACATTTGGGCCAAGTGGAGCTATCCAATTTGATCGAATTGCTTCATTAATATATTTATTCTCATTTCCGCTCATATGAGGTGCCGATAAATAAATCCGACTTTGCAAATTATTTCCCCCTTAAATACTATATGGTACATATTGCTTTTTAAATAAATTTTCAAACTCATTAATTAGTGATAATTCCTTCAAATCACTAATTTTATAATGTGCTTGGTATTCCTCATCAACAATAATATTAGGATACATACCATGTCTTCTTTCAATATAAACTGTCTTCCAACCTAAGCTTTTTGCTGTAATGAAATCCTTAGATAAATTATCACCAATATATATACAATCTTTATGTTCAACTTGTAATGCCATACAAACATGTAAATACGGTACTTTACTTGGTTTCCAATTCTCTCTTCCAAATCGGTCAGATAGTATAATTGAGTGAAACATATTCTTTAGATTTAATGCTTTTACTTTGTTGTATTGCGCGTCAATATAACCATCTGAAATAATGCCCAATTTCACACTATCATGAAGATTTTCTATTACCCATTTAGCATCATTTAACAACTGAATATCCGGCAAATGTGTGCGATAAGTTTTTAAAAGAGAGTGAATTAATTTATTATTATAATTTACATTCAACCTATCAAGTGCCCGATTAAATATATACTTTCTTTCCCCTTCTTCAAAAAGTTCAATAGCTATTTTATAAAATCCACTTACTGACAACTTTTTTTGAACAGCTTTATCAACTGCAAGGAATCCGCTGAAGATATAATCTTTTTCAGCAAATAAAGTATCATCCAAATCAAAAATCATTGCTTTAGTTGACATCACGTAACCTCTCAATAAAAATTGCCTCATCGTATCTCAGCATTGTTAAATTTTCCTTCCAACTAAAATCTTCTTCTAAGAATTTTTCACCTTTTGTACTATTAATTGTCCATAACGGGAAATTTGCCCCTGCTTTTATAGATAAAGGGATACCTCCACCAAATCTTGGATTAATTTCTATGAAAGTAATATCTCCGTTATCTTTTTTAAAACACTGAAGTGTCAAACAGCCAATCGGTTCAGGTAAGACATTTATAACCTTTTCAACTGCATGGATAATATCTATATCCTTTTTCGTGATTCCTTTACTCACTTCACCTGCTCTAGTTTCAATTCTGCGACGAGGTACGATTGTTTTTATATTGCCATAAAAATCAACCATTACATCGACAGTATATTCAATCCCTTCAATAAATTCTTGAACGATTGAATTAGCAATATAGTCTTTAAAAAAACTTAATTCCTTTTCAGTATGAACTTTCGTTACCCCTTTACTTGAACTTCCATTATATGGTTTTATCAACAGAGGAAATTCATAAATTTTCTCTGTTAGTTCTTCGTTACTAAAAACCTTTGGTGTTTCTATATTATTCTCCTTGAAAAATTGATAGGTTTTTACTTTATCACAAGCAATTTCGTTCAAAAGAGTACCAGATACGAATAGCTTTACATCAAGCTCTTCAAATAAATGACGATTTTCGGATAAGAGTACTAATTCTGTATCTATTAAGGGGATAACTAGATTAATATTTTCTTTTTCACAAATTTTTAAAAGCTCCAGAAGATAATTGCCATTATCTACTCTCGGAACAATATAATGTTTATCACTAATAAATGCAGATGGTGCGCTATTTTTTAAATCAGCCGTTATTATCTTCCCAGAAATATTATTTGTATGATAAACCTCCTTAAATAGTTTAATCAGTGAAACTCTCCTTCCAGAACTTGTGAAAAGAATATTGAATTCATTGTCCTTGTTCATATTCATTACTCCCTCTAAATATTGGCATTGTTGCATAATCGCCATGCTTTATACCTTCAGAATTAATAACCTTTTTTATTGTTAAAAATAGGATTTTAATATCTAATAGGAAGCTTTGGTTTTCTACATACCAAACATCTAATTTGAATTTTTCTTCCCATGAGATACTATTACGACCATTTACTTGTGCCCACCCTGTTATTCCTGGTTTAACTAAATGTCGCTTTGCTTGTTCCTCCGTATATAAGGGTAAATAGTCCATAAGAAGTGGACGAGGACCAACTAAGCTAATATCCCCTTTTAATACATTTAGTAATTGTGGGAATTCATCTAGACTATATTTTCTTAAAAATTTCCCAAATGAGGTTAACCTTAGCTCATCAGGTAATAAAAAACCATTTTCATCTCTTCCATCCGTCATTGTACGGAATTTATAGAGTGAAAATGGCTTTCCATGTTTACCTGGTCGTATTTGTTTAAATATGATCGGTGATCCTAAATTTATTCGAACAAGGATTGCTATGATAGTTATAAAAAACGATAACAAAATCAGCATTACAATTACGCAACCAATATCGAATAGTCGTTTCATTTATAGAAACCTCCCTTATATTTTAGAAAAGGTATCTTTATACATTAAATAACTATTATTAGATATTATCAGTTTAATAACCTTTTCTACATTTTTACTCTTTGGCTATAATAATTAATGATTTTATCATCGACTTTTTCATCAAATTTCCTCGCAAAAAAATGGTTTGACTTGTTAATACTTTTTTTATCCTTTGTTTGTAAAATTTCAGGATGGTTTCCATTCCAATCAATATAAACTAAATTATTATTTATTACATTTGTTTTATATTGTGAATTCATAATAATAGTCTGAAAAAACCATTCATCGGGGCATAAAGCTCTTTTAAATGCTTTATAGAACCAACTATTATTTTCAACAAATTCATCTACATATTTAGCTACATTTAACGGCATGCAAAACCATTGGGAACCATGATAATATTCATATTCATTTGGTAATTTATAAAAGTTAGGTGATAAATTCAAACCAATACTATATAAATAAATGATTCCCCTTCTTAATAGCCTAAAAGGGTGATATTTACTACTATATTGCCTTCTTAATAAATTAAACCATCTTACATTTAGAAAAGCTTTATCAATTCTTTTAGTTATATGTTCCGAAGTCATAAAAATTTTACCGGGATGTTGTAATAAGTACTCCTTTAAGCCATTTTTCACTAATAAATCCTGCCCACTACGTAAGCAAACAAAATCATAATTTTTATTCGCTTTTAAAACTTCGTTTATTAATAGTAAAGTGGCATCAATCTGAGAAATATCTCCCCAGCTTACATTAATCGATTTTTCAGTAATATATACATTCTGATGTTTTATTATTTTTGTTGATAATTCATCTATATATTTTTTATCAATATGAATATAAACATCAGCTGTGTCTTCAGATATTAGTTGTTCAATAAATGTATTTACTTGTTTTGGATTTTTATGGACTTGTAACATATAGGCTATTCGCAACTGAGATTGACTAATTTCATTCATTAGGTTATCCCCTTTACTGTTCATCCCTAGCCCCCTAAATAGCTTATAAAATAATTTCATATATTATTAAGCTATTTCAGCAACTTTCTTTCGAGTATATTTTTTCGTAATTGCTTTTACTATACTTAATAAATAATTAAACTCCACAGAGCCTTTAAAGATTAAATAAAAAATAAAATTTGGAACGATTATACATATTAGAATACGTACGATTATTTCAAGCAACAGCTTATCTTGAAAAAATAATGAACCTATAGCATCTGTAATTATTGCTGACATGAATACTAGAACAGTAAATTGAAAATATCTTAGGAAATAAATTTTAACTGATTGATTAAATACGTATTTAAAAATAACGTAAGGATCGTACCAAAAATAGGTACAAAATCTGCTAATAACAGTCCCTAATATAACCCCTGCTATTCCTATCTGATTAGCAAAAATTATTGAAAATATAATATTGATAATTACAGCAATGACAGGCCTATATCTCCCTTTATTAAACAACCCGGTTGTATCTCTAAATGTTGTAGGTGCATCTTGCATTCCTGTCGTATAAAAGTTAACTAGTATAGCAAAAACGATATATTTATTAAATATATATTGTTCACCTAGCCATATTGTGATAAAAGGATTAATTAAATTCCAAAGACATACAACAAAAAATCCGTATATCCAGAAATTCGAGAAATTTAACACCCGAAAAATAAAATATTTCTTTTCTTGACCTTCTTTTGCAATGACATTCCCCACGCTAGCAGTAATTGAATAAAAAATATATCCTAAAAATGTAGTTAATGTTGTAATGATTAATAGATAGTTTGAATAAATTCCCACTGTAGTTACACCAATAAATATGGAAATAATGATATTGTCTGTTCCATTAATCACTACTCCGCTAATTTTGTATAAAAATAAAGAATATAAATCTTTAAAAAATGCTTTTCTTTCTAACTTCGTTAATTTTGAAATATTTTTCCCTTTTAAAAATGGGTATAACTTATTTGCCTTTTTTGCGATATAACCATTCTCGATTATTCTAAATAAAACTTGAGTAATGAGGACTAATATATAATTCCCAACCAATATTAATAAAATAATTTGAATTAAATTAGATATAAATATAAATACACTGTGTATTTTAGATATAATATGACTACGCTGATCTGCAATTATGATAGAATGTTTATATACAAAAAAATATGATGAAACAGAGTTAAGCAAAAATATCAAATAAATAATATTTATATGTTCAATTGAAGTTTGACCATTCATTAAATAACTAAGAAATGGCATTAATGATAAACCAATGATTAATATGACAATACCTATTATTCTATAAGCCTTTTGGTATAAGTTAATGAATGCTTGTATTTTATATTGATCCTTTTCTGCTAATGGCTTATACAAATTATAAATAATGGCTGAATCGAACCCCAGATTTGCTAAGGATAACATCATTAAAATACTTGAAAATAGCCCATCTATTCCTAAATATTCAATACCTAGCGTATATATAAATGCAGTTCTAACAGCAAACCCCATAATTGCACTGATAACTTGTCCCGAGATCCCAAAAAGCATATTTTTAAGTGAATTTTCAATTCTCATTATCCACCTACTGTTTTTTAATTTGACACAATCTTTTTATCTAGCTTCATCTTTAGCTTTCTTTTTAATATAGGCATAAAGTTTCTTATTCTATATCTTAATAATGCTCTTTTTCGCTCTTTTACAAAATCAAAATCTAAAAACCAATCGAGTAAATCTTCATTTTTAATTTTTGAATAATTTTCTCTCATCCTATTTTGTATCAGATTCCAATAAATTTTAATGAATGTATCGGTAAAAAATTTAACCTCTTGATACAAATATGTTTTAATATGGTCAGCCATATTATCTGATATATTAAAACCATAATTTAACGGATTTTCCCCTTCAGCAAGTATTCCTAAGATTGTTCGTAAGCATTTTTCACATTTACAACAATTTTCCTCATTTTTAAAACATACTCTTATATTTAACTTTTCGTTTGATTTTAAGGAATAATCAACAACAACCTTTACTTTATCCTGTCTAGTAAGTTCGTAAGCATCATGAAATACCTTTCCTGAGGCAAATTTTATCTTATTATCAACTGTAGGATCAGATGCACATGTTACTTTATATAAAGGTGAGTTTGAACTAGCAATATAAAGACATTTAACCTTGAAAAGATATGCTATTGGAATTGCTGCGGAAATTATAGCTAATCCATGATGTAAACCATGCCACCATGAGTCTCCTAATTTCCTCTTAAAATCAATGTCAATTTCTTCGGCTTTTAAAAAGGTACCATAATTCGATTGGATAAGAATATTATCAAGTCCGTACCTTTTACCAAAATCAACTGCATTTTGTTTATCTGCTTCCCATACATCACTATATGTTATTTCATTTTCATACCATCCATACTCTGTAATTAGTAGAGGATTTTTATCCTTTATTCTTATAAAAGTTGTTAGTGCATCAAGACCTCCACTGAACAGGGAAGCAGCTTCTTTTTCATGCACGTAATAATTGGGAACAATTTCCTCAAGGAGAATGGCTCCATTAAACTTAACCGATGGAAACATCTCTTGATAGGCTGCCTTTAAATCATCTAAACATTCAAAAAACGTTTTATCCAATTGTTTTAGCTGTATTACTGAGTCTGTTATCCAAATGAGTGGTATAACATTTGATACAAATGGAATTGATAATATACTTACTGGAACATCTTCAACTCCAAAGTTATATTCAATAAACATATGATTTTCATTTCTAAAATACTTTTGTAATTGACCTTCTAAACTAAAATAGTAATCTACTCTGTTATTTTTCACTACAATATTATTTAAGATTAGTTTATTCATATTTTCCTCCCGTTTCATCACAACCTATCTAAATTTCAAATTGATTTAACCATTCATTTACAATATCAAAATTAACATTTACATTTGTTACTATTTCAGAATTAATCATTTCAGCAAGTTCGTTTAGGTTATTTCTATCAATGGTATTAAGATTATATGTTTCTTCCATACCCTTCGCTCTTTCATCAATCGAAATAATAATAGAGCGTTTTTTATGTCGCATTGCGTATATTCCACCATGTAGTCGGGTTCCAACATAATCAACATCTGTACTTAATATTTTTTCATACTCTTCAATACTAGGAGAGACGTGGATAATCTTTTCAGTATGATTAAGAGTTTTCAAATATTCTAAGTCCTTTGCATCCTGGATCCAGAAGTACACATTGCGATAATGTTGATTTAATGTATCAATCAATAATTGATCGTTTTTCATGTCCTTAGAGTGATGTGTAAGAGTAAAAATAACCGATTCTGATTTTTTTGTTGGTATTTCATTACATAATTGTGGGGTAAGAGACCATAATGTCGCACAACCAGTATTCAAAGCTTTAAACCCCATCTCTTCAAGAATTTTTTTTGTTCTCTCATCTCTTACACTATGAATGTATTCATGGGAAAGCACTTTTTTGTACAACATTTTTGTGTACCAGTTTATTTCTGAACCTTTACCAGCACCAACTCCAAGTAATATACTTCCTTTTAATGGTTTATAATTAAATATATTAATATTCCACTGTGGAAAGTGAGTTAACATATCCATAGTAAGTAAATTTGAACCTCCAACAAATTTATATTTTGCGTTACTATAAATTTGTACTCGATTTGAATTCCTTGCGACTTGGTACCAATGAAATGGAGAAACGTGAGTAGGTAATGTCAACACATAAGCCTTCTTTGTTATATCCGACAATTGTTTTTTCACACACTTCATTATTATGTCGTCTCCTTTGTTGAGCGATCCGACTGATGTATCTAACAATAAGACATTTTCCATTTAGTAAATGCTCCTTTTTATAATACTAATGATTAACTAAGCGTAATCTTTAAAAGATGTTATAAAGCTTCTCAATTTCTAAATGATTATTGAAATCTGTATTTTCACAGTTCATTTTTAAAGTATTTCTTAAACTTGGATTTTTATATAATGTTTCAATTCCACGTGCAATCCCTTCAACAGATAATTCGGTTATCATGCCGTTAATTCCATTTTTCACTTGACTCTTTGCAGTTGTATAATTTGTTATTAACACAGGTTTCAAAAGTATTTGTGCTTCTACTACTGTAACAGCCTTCCCTTCATATCTTGATGGTTGTACATATAGGTCAGCTTCCTTTATATATGGATAAGGGTTTGTTTTTTTTCCTAATAAAATAAAACTATCGTCTAATTGATAGTTTTTGATTAATTCCTTTATTTTTAATTCATCATCACCATAGCCAACAACATACCAGGCAATATCGTTATAACCTTTATTTTTTAGGATTTTTAACGCCTTTACAGCATTATCAATTCCTTTTGCATGTGATAATCTAGCTACTGTTACAATTTTAAACCTCTCATCATGAACCATATTATTATTTACTTTTATTTGTGCCATTTCATGAATAAATGTCGGAGAAACAATATTTTCTATTACTGTAATTTTATTAGCTAATTCGCTATATTTTTTTAAAAATGCTTCTTTACATGATTCTGATACAGTTACTATATGATCAAATTTCTTCCACATTTTTAAGTCTACTTTAATATTTGTATTGACTGTAGAATAATCAGTATGTATCCATGCAATTTTTTTTCTAGCTTTTACCTTATCCGCTACAAAATAATGTGGCCATAAATAACTAATTGCTACATCATATTCTTTTTCAACTGATGGTAAAAAAGGTAGAGCAGACAACCACATCAATTGCATTTGGTAATAACCTGGCTCGACAACACCTCTTAATTTTGAGCTAATATCTGCCTTTATCTTTGAAAAGACACGCGCAAGTCCAATTAAAAATTGTTTTTCTTTAAATACACTAATAATTGATTTTCTAAAGGTCGTATATTGAGGTATTTCTTCTAATAAATCAACATTATGGGATAGCAAATATAGAAAATCTCCTTGTTGTTTATATAAAAATAAATCAACATCGTATTTTCTATAATCAAAGTTATCAAGCATACTTAAAAGGCTTCTTTCAACACCACCCACTTCCATATCGTACGAAGAAATTAATATTTTTTTCATTTAATCCTCCATTTCATTTTCATATAAACTTATTAATTTTGTTATTCCAGAATTCATTGAATATCCTTGTTTAATAAAACTATTTTTTATCATTTCAATATCCAATTCTTTTTTATTTATTCTTTGCAATATTGCATCAGCCCAAATTTCTGGTCCATCATTAAGAGATAACTTTGTCATTAATCCCATTTGTAAATCTGACTCTGGTTGGATTGCTTCTGAAACAACACAAGGTATACCACAAGCCTGTGCTTCAAGGAGAACAAGGCCTAACCCTTCATATTTTGATGGAAAAACAAATATGTCCATTGAATGCAAGACTGTTGCTATATCTTGTCTTATTCCTAAAAATTTAATTTTATTTTGTAAACCTTCTTTTTGGGCAATTTCTTCATATCTCTCTCTTAATTCTCCATCACCAACAAGAATCATTTTAACTTTGGGATTCTTTTCAACAATATTTCCCATTATCTCCATTAAAAATTTATGATTTTTCGAATCAATAAATCTACCAATATGACCGATAATAAGGGAATCTCCTAACCCTTCCTTTTCCTTAAACTTTTTTACATCTTCCTTTCTATTCACTAGAAAATTAGTGTAATCGATTAAATTCGGAAAAAGTAAATATTGATTCCCCAAAATTTTCTTCTCCCCAAATAAAAAAATTCCTGCAGCCTGACTACATGCAAGAAGTTTTGTAGAATATGCATTTATTAAATACCTCATTATCTTCATATAGAGCTGACGTATAAACGTATCACTTTTATCATTTGTTGTATGTGCATGTGATATCCTAACGTTAATTCCAGCAATTTTTGCCGCGACACATACAATACCACTGTGAAATAAAGTGTGTGAGTGAATAGCGACATATGGACCATATGTCCTTATTGCTTTAATTATTTCAAGAATAGAATATTGATTTGATAAAGTAATTATTCTACCTCCCAACTTTTTAATTTCAACATCATAGTCAGAATCTTTATTACTGAAAGTTAGAAAATCAAACTGTATGTTTTTTCTATTAATATTCCTATAGATATTCATTAACATTGTCTCTGTTCCAGCCCTATTCATTGCTCCAACTACGTGTAGAACTCTTTTCTCACTAATCTTTTCCACTTACAGGGTCCCTCCAACTCATTTATTGTTGGGTTAAAAATTTTAAATATCAGCATTTGGTATTATCAATAATAAACCTAACAGATAAATTAAATATTTTTATTTATTTGTATTTCGACTTAATATTTGAGTTATTATTTGTTGAATAATTTCTCTTACTTTAATATCCTCAGCATCTTGGTACATAAGGACGGTTTTTACCATAATTTCTTGTAAATCATATTGATTAAGCTTCTTTATAGAATTCACAAATATTCCCTCTTAAAATTTAATAATATTACTTTGGTAATTTATCCCTTGTATAATCACATGGTCGTAATAATAATATAGAAAATATAAAACTATAATCCCATAATATATTAATTTTTTATTAGAATCTTTAAAAGCATATATGATCCATGTAATTAAAATTAAATTAAACAAACTAAAATAGATGTTAAATCTTGCAAAAATCCAATTTTGTGTAGCAATTAAACCAAAAACCAAATTAATAAGTGACAAATTTACAATTATATCAATTTTCGGCCAGAGTATTCTTAACTTTTCCCTTCCTAAAAACGCAATAATAACTGGAACGATATCTACGAGAACTCGCATAATATTAGCTCCACCTTCATTAAAATCACTATAATGACTATATTGTGAATCTTCTATCGCAGAAAATAAAATCTCTGAAAAATAGTTGAAACCAAACACTAGTGTGACAGCTAAAGCGATTATAAATAAGGTGAATTTTGTCCATGCTTTTCTTCTTACAATAAAATATATAGGGATTAGAATTAAGGCACTTTGATGGAAAGTAGAAGCAATTAATACAAAAATAAGATAGAATTTGAACTCTCCCTTTAATAAATACTTTAAAGAAAAGAAAATGATAGAAGCTGCAAGAAATTGTCTTATTCCATTCATTGAAACAGTAAATAATCCTGATGTAATATATACATATAAACTAATCTCTATATTTCTTGAATATTTATATAAAGTTATCCCAATAAGTAAATTAGTTACAAATGCCGTTATAAATAATAATAATTGAGGGTCTTCTGTTATATTTTTTAATATCATTTGTAAAATACTAAATCCTGGATCTTTATTATTTTGAACATATTCCCAAGTAAAATCATTCATAAGATAACTATGGGTATATGCACTAGTATCTCCAATATTTATTCTTAACCCTGAAATTAAAATTAATGATAACAATGCCAGAGCAACGAACGGCTTATAAGGTTTTGGGAAATTATTTGAAATAGGATTAGTATATCCTGCGACCAATCTGGAAGAAAAAGAAAATGAGTATACTAAAAATAAATTAATCCAAAATAAAGTCATATTTTCCACCTAGAAATCTCAAATATTTATATACTCTTTTCGTTTATAATTGAATCTTTATATCTATGGTAATTTCTAACGATAAGAGTTGGACATAATCCAATAATTAGTGGCTTTAACATAAAAAGATAATATTTTATTGGCAGCTTCAATGTTTTACATGCCAAAAAAATAAGTAAAGATAAATCTGTATAATGTTTAAATTTCCGTCTTGCAAAAGCAGAATTATCTTCTCTTACCTTATACAAAGCTTCTTGTAGGTTATAGCCTCTATATCCTTTAGCAAAAAATCTTATCCATAAATCAAAATCTTCCGCTCTTCTTGTCCGAGTAGCAACCCGATAACCATTCAATGCCATATAAGCTTCTCTTCTCATCATAATAGTAGCATGCATAAAAATTCGATTTTTAGGGATATCCTCTTTACGTGGTTCAGGTTTTCCTATTCTAATCCCGTTTTCTCCCAAATCATCAAAAGGAATCATCCCTGTACCTACCACCATATAATGTAGGTTATTGTCTAAAAAATCCACTTGCTTTTCCAATCTATTAATTAATGAAATATCATCTCCATCTTGTCTTGCAATATATTCTCCTGCTGCTATTGAAAGACATTTATTTAATGTCCCTGCAAGCTTAATATTCTCATTATTTCTTATTACAATTATTTTATTTGAATACCGTTTCGCATAATGACAAGCAATCTTATATGAACTGTCAGTTGAAGCATCATCACAAATAATTAATTCCCAATCTTTATAGGTTTGATTAATTATTGACTCAATACTTTCAGACAATGTATCTTCACAATTATATATCCCCATAATGACAGAAACCTTCGGACTTCTATGCATTTTTTCTATACACTCCCATGCTTTTTGTTCGAGTTCGTTGAATTAACAAATTTCTATCATTAAGCACATGATTCCATAGCTTTTTTTGCTCAAAATTCTCCCGTGAAAATTTTACTGCATTTTCTTTCATTAATAAGAGCAAATCCACCTCATCAAACAACTTTTTCATCGCATTAACTAATTCGCCAACCTCTCCCTTTCTAACCGTTAAACCAGTCACTCCTTTTTTCATTGCATCAATTGGCCCTGGAATATCTGTCACAATTACAGCATTCCCCATCGCTTCGGCCTCTATTACTACACTTCCAAAGCCTTCTCGATAACTCGGTAAAATAAAAACATCCATTGCAGAATAATATTTTTCTATCTCATTGGTATATCCACAAAAAATGACTGACTGACTATCTCTTGCCCAAGACATCAATTGTTGATCAATGTTATTATCATCATCATACGAACCTACAATTAATAATTTGGAATTAGGTACAAAATTTTCATAAATTATTTTATATGCTGCTATTAACTCATTTATCCCTTTGTCCTTCACTAATCTTCCACTAAAACCATATACAAATTCAGAGCCTTGAATGTTATAATATTTTCTAATTTCATTTCTCCATTCATTTTTCTTATTTATATCGAACTTTTTTATATTTACACCATTTGCACTTCCATTCCAAATAACTCTACTATTTTTAGTGGAATATAAACCTTCTTCCCTAGCAAATTGCAAATTACTGAAACTATCAGGTTCAATGTCAGTTGATAATAAACATGTAATTTTTTCAATTAGTTTAAAAATCAATCTTCTTAGACCTCTATAGCCTACATATCTTATTCCCCATTGGCAATATAGTCTTATCGGTCTACTGGCAAGCCAAGAAGCAATTGATGCATAAAACGCTGCATTTGGGGTGGAATATTGAACAATATCAAATCTTTCCCTCTTAAATAATAGGAATAGCCTCCAAATAATTATGATCATCCCTATCTCAATTCCACGTTTCATAGGAATTGGGTAATACGATATTGATTTCGGCAATTTTTTTTCTAACTCATCATCTACATCACAAACAATTGTGACATCATAGCCATTTTTTTGTAAGTAATATAATTGTTCTAAAAGAAATGCTTCAACTGTAGAAGATTTTGTTGTAACGACACAAATTGACTTTTTCTTCATTACATGCCCCTTTATACATAATTTTTAATTGTTTAGAACATACAATGTACATGTATGTTCTAAACCGAAATCAACTTCTTCTGTTTCATTTTTTCATTTGCCAATTCTAATAGCGCTTCTCTTAACTGTTTTCTGTCAAATTTTTTAAAGTTATTTATGATGTAATTTATTTCATCTATAAACAACTCAGATGTCTTCCCAATATATATTTTTGTATATATTTGTTCTTCATTAACTTCATCTTTTGTCAGCAACTCTTCAAAAAGTTTTTCCCCCGGTCTTATACCAGTAAATTCAATCCCTATATCATCAATTGAATTACCTGATAGTTTGATTAGATTTATAGCCAAATCAACGATTTTTACAGGCTCCCCCATATCAAGGACAAAGATTTCTCCACCTTTTGCTAATGCACCTGCCTGAATTACTAATCGTGCGGCTTCAGGTATTGTCATAAAATAACGAACCATATCAGGATGAGTAACAGTAACTGGTCCGCCATTTTGTATTTGCTTTTTAAATAATGGGATTACACTGCCTCTGCTTCCTAGTACATTTCCAAATCTAACGGCAACAAATTTCGTAGAGCTAATTTGATCGAAATGCTGAATGATCATTTCCGCTAATCTTTTCGTCGCTCCCATCACACTTGTCGGATTTACCGCTTTATCTGTTGATATCATTACAAATGTTTCAACACCATGTTGACTTGCTGCTTGTGCTATATTCCTAGTTCCAATTACATTGTTTTTTACTGCCTCCTCTGGATTTCGTTCCATAAGTGGGACATGTTTATGTGCAGCAGCATGATAAACGACATTAGGTTGATAAATATCTACGACAGATAGTAGTTTTTCATAATCTTGTAAATCAGCAATTTCAGTAATAAATTCAATTCCTTTGTTTTTACATGATTCTTTTAGTTCCATTTCTATTGAGTAAATGCTATTCTCCCCATGACCTAATAAGACTAATCTCTTTGGGCTAAAATTTGAAATTTGCCTACAAATTTCTGATCCAATTGACCCGCCGGCACCTGTTACAAGCACCACCTTATTTGTTATAGAATCACTAATACTTGTCATGTCTAATTCAATTGTTTCTCTACCTAATAAATCCTCAACTTGAACATCTCGAAATTGATTAACTGACACTTTTCCTGTCATAATGTCCTCTAGCATTGGAATCATTTGCGTTTTTGCAGTTGTTTTTGCGCATTCCTTAAAAATAAAATTAAGCTGCTTCTTATTTAAAGATGGAATAGCTATTACGATATTTTCAATTTTGTATTTAACTGATAGTAGTGGTATATCCTTCACACCACCTATTACGGGTATTCCAAATATATCTAGCTTCTGTTTCTTTTGATTATCATCGATAAAAGCTACTGGTAATAATTCTGCATCTGGATTTGATAAAAGCTGTCTTACTACCATAGTTCCAGCAGAGCCTGCTCCTACGATTAGGGTTCGCTTTTTGTTTACTGTTGGTTTTAAATAGTTATCGCGATAGATTCTCCATATAAATCGCGATCCTCCGATTAATAATAAATGTGTCATCCATGTAACAACTAGTACGCGATAGTTAGCTTGCTGGTAAGCAATCACTTGAACAATTGCTGTTGTAAAAATAGAGAAAGAGATAACCTTAAATATACTTAATAACTCTCCAATGCTTGCATACTCCCATGCCTTTTTATAAAGGTTGTAAACGAATGAAAAAATATGATGACAAATCAATAAGGTTACTGCACTTAGTAGCATTGCAGAAGTAGGAGTGGTTGATACCTGATTAAATAATAAATGGCTTAAAAAAATAGTTGATAAGACAATGCAGGAGTCTAAGCTAATTAAGAAATATAACCTACTTTTATAGGTCATTTTATTTCCTCCTTTCAAGTTAAATTGGTTTTAATCTATAGGAATAAACAAGCTTCTCCTTACTAACTTTTATAGTTTTATGAATGAACAAATTATATAGCTAACATTATGGGAAAACTCTCGGAAATATATTTTCTTCATATCATTTGCTTCCTTCAAAATTCCCGCAAAAATATCTCACAGTTGAGATATCTTTGCGGGAATTTTAAATAAATGGGCATTTAACCCGCCCTCACACCACACTCTTGACAACTCGTGTCTAAGGTTTCTTCAACCCACAGCATGGCCGAGTACCTCCATTTATAAAGGTTAGGAGATATCACCTATACAAATACTATTTCATTCGTTCTTAATAAAGAACCGATCGTTATAATAAAAGAACAAAGCGGTTAATTTCGTTCATTTAATATAACACCTAATACCTTTGCTCTTACTAAATTTAATAACCGGTTCGCCTCAATCGCTTTTTCTCTATCTGTTTTACCACTCGTTAATACTAAAATCACCCCATCACACTGACCGGCAAGTAATTTAGTATCGGTTGTTTCAAGTACAGGAGGAGAATCAAATAGAATTACATCGTATTCATCAGTTATTTCCTTAATAAATTGACTCATTGCTTTAGAACCGATCAATTCCGCTGGATTAGGAGGAGTTATACCACTAGGTAAAACTTCAAGTTGACCAATTTGAGTTTGTATTATTGCATCTTCTATCGTTGCCTTTCCAATTAAAACTTCTGATAGACCTAATGCATCTTTTAGGTTAAAAGTAGAATGTACTGTCGGTCTTCGCAAGTTAGCGTCAACTAACAAGACCTTATCCCCTTGTTGAGAAAGTGAAATGGCCAAATTAATTGCGGATGTAGTTTTTCCCTCTCCATGTGATGGAGATGTGATGATTAATGTTTTGTGTTTTTTATTAATAGAGGAAAATTGTATATTTGTTCGTATTGTTCGAAACTGTTCTGCAATTTGTGAGCTTGGATTAGAATATGAGACAAAATGACGTTTTGAATTTTCCCTTACTGATTTTTTCTTGTTTATCCTAAGAACCAAGAGTCTCACCTCTATACATAAGTTTGTCGTTTTTCCTTTTATTTTGCATATTTTTCTTTTTCATAGTTGAGACTGAACCTAACACTGGAATACCTAATAACTCTTCAACCTCATCTTCTTTTCTTATACTATTGTTTAGTGATTCCAATAGGAAAGCTAACCCTACCCCTATAACGATACCACCTAAAATCGATATAACGATATTTCGGTTTTGGCTCTGATTTATTGGAGTATGATTTACCTTAGCTTCTGATAACGGTTTTACATCATTAAATCCCATAATTTTTGGAATTTCTTCTTTATAGGTTTCCGCTACAACATTTGCTATCAGAGCAGCTTGCTCCGGATCCTTATCTGTAATAGTAATCGTTACAACTGATGAATTATCTATAGTTCCTACATCAATTTTCCCTGCCAGTATTTCTGACGTATAAGGTAAATCAAGTTTACTAACAACTTTATCTAGTACTGTAGTATCCTTGATAATGACCTTTAATGTTGTAATTAAATTGACATCAGCTGATCCAAAAATAATTCTGTTCGTAGATTGATACAAAGGAGTGAAGGTTGAAATCGTGTAATAGGTACCTAAAGAGGTTGTTATAAAAGTAATCATAATAATGATCCATATATATCGTTTTAATACAATGAATATTTCTCTAATATCGATTTCCTTTATTTTCTTTTGCTCTTTTTTATGTTTATCTTCTAGATCTGGAAAACTAGACATATAATTTATCCACCTACTTTTTATCATTAAATACCTTTAACCGAGTTCGTTCTCTCTATAACTTAGAATAGTTCACTATAAAGAACAAGTCAATGTTTTTTCTTATAAATCAATATTTTTATTGATCACCATTTTACCCTTCTCCGAATGCACAAAAATAAATATAAGCTATATTACCTATTTTTAAAAACTCTGAAAATTTACCATTTTTTCGTTAAAAAGAACAAATTACTTCTATTCTCTTCTACTTACTCTTTATATCATACAATTATGTTATTTTATTAAGAACAATTTGTTTCATATAATGAATTTAGTTAGTATAAATTTGGTAAAAGAATATAAGGAGAACCGTATATGGTTGGAGAACGATTAAAGGAGTTGAGACTTGAGAAGGGATATTCTATAAGTGAGTTAGCTGAGTTAGCAGGAGTTTCAAAATCATACTTAAGCTACATTGAACGTGATGTACAAAAAAATCCCTCGCTTCAATTTTTAAAGAAGATTGCTTCAACACTTGAAATAGATGTTGAAGATTTATTAGGCTCAACGTCAGGAAGTCAATCGAAGGAATTTATTTTAGATGATGAATGGAGCAGGTTACTAAACAAAGCTATTGAAGAAGGAATGAGCAAAAAAGATTTCGAAGAGTTCCGTGACTATTTAAAATTCAAAAAATGGCAGGAAGAGAAAAAATAAGAGGACAAACTTATTCAGGAGGACAAGGTCAAAATGGATAATCCAGAGAAGAATATTCAATTAGTAGATTTAGACATTGAATGGGTAGAATTAATAAAAGAGGCAAAACAAATTGGATTGTCATTTGATGAAATTCTCCTTTTTCTTCAAAATGGACATGCTGCAAAATAAGCAATTAAATGACTTAGGACCTCTCGAATAGTGAGAGGTCTAACCAAAGTATTTCACTTTTTCTAACTGATATGCTATTTCCATCCTCTAACCATTCGACTTTTTGTTTCCCACAATAATGAATTATTATTATCCGTTCTCCTAATAAGATATAACACCACTAAGTATAGATCTTAACAGATTGGAAAAAATAAGTAATAAGGGTGGTGTTTATATTGAAAAGGTGGGTTTTTTGTATTTCTTTTTTATTAGGACTTACACTCACACAAGGATTTGAATTAAGTCACAGTCTTGCTGCTTCCTCTGAATCTTGGGAAGATGTTGCTGTTAAAGAAACAAAAAAGAGGTATCCGCTATCACAGGTATTGTTTTCTCAAAAAATATGGGATAAATCTAAAAAAGATATTACAGTCAAACAATATCGTCTTACATTAAGAGAAGGCTTGCAAGACTTTGCCGTATATACTACGATCACATATGATTCAAATTCTGGAAAAATTAAAACAGTTCAAGTAATCCCAGAGGCATAAAAACATCTTTCTCATTAAAATTTCATTGGAAAAAGGCAAACTTTTTAATTGGTTTGCCTTTTTCCAATGTCTAATTATTTCACTCATCGTTTTTCCGTTTTTTTACAAACAATTTTATTGAGAAAGGTAAAACGCCAAACCACCTATTTGTATAGAAGGTCGACGATGTCTCGCCTAACTTTTTCTCCTCTCGTTGTTGCTTTCTCGTTTCCTTTGGAGTATCCATAAATTTTACGATTTGTTGAGTAAGATACTTAACATAATCATTTGTAGACAAAATCAAAACTCCTTAATTATAAGTTTCTGATTTTAGTTATGACCAATTTCTACCTTTTTTAATCGTAAAATCATGTCTTTTACAATCTCAGCTATACTTTTGTTTCCTGTTTCAATTTTAATAGTGCAATCTTCATAAAATGATTTGCGTGATAGATATAATGAAGCAAGCTGTTGTTTCGACTTTTTACTTGCAATCGGGCGATTTGGATCAGCATGAATACGCTCATATACCACGTCAATCTCAGCATGTAGTAAAATTATTTGGCCGTTATTTTTCATTAGTTCACGATTTTCTCTCTTAATGACTATGCCTCCACCAGTAGTTATGATGACATTCTCACTAGGAAGAGTTTTTAAAATTTCAGTTTCGAGTTCACGAAAATACGCTTCTCCATATTGTTCGAAAATTTGTTTAATCGTTAAGCCTTGCTTTTTTTCAATCTCTTTATCTGTATCAATGACAGGTAAACTTAGTTCGATTCCAAGCTGTTCCCCTATAGTCGTTTTACCTGCTCCCATAAACCCAGTTAAATATATTGCCTTCACCAAAAATTCCTCCACGGTTTTCTTTAACAATAACATAATCTTTAATATTCAGACCATACAATCATTTCATTTTTCGCGATATCGTATTGATATTTTGCCGTATAGTCTTTATTTTTTAATGTAGTGCATTTCAACTGAACCTCATATATTTCGGGTGATACCTTCACAAAGGAATACGTTATTTCACCAATGCTTGTACTTTTATAAATAGTCTTCTCATTATCAGCCTCTGTTGCTTGTAACTGTTTTAATGAATCTTCCACTGCTATGAGCATTAACTGATCAACAATATAGTATTGCTCAGTTTCACTATAGAACTTTTTTTCACTAATTGCTGCGGTTGAAATATGAGTAATGATCAGTAAGCAAAAGAAAATAACAACCATTGTTGTTGGTAAAATAAATCCTTCATCTTTTCTCATACTTTCAAATCCTTAAATATTCGAAATATATGTTCATAATCTTTCCCAAAATTACTAAAGACTTTTATTTTTATCCCATCTTCTATTTTATTTAATTCAATATCTTTTACTCGAAATAGATAGATTTCATGCCCTTTTCCATTTACTTGTCTGCGAATTAAATTTTTATATTGCTGGACTGTTACAATCTCTCCTAATTTATTCTTAAATGAGAGCTGTTCATCCTTAACTTGAATATCAGTTGCATCCTTCAATTCCCGATGTAATTGAACAGTAAAAAGCTCCCATTCAAAAGGCTTTAAGTCATGTGAATGCTGTGAATGACTCATAAGAAAATGAAAAACCATTGAGAGAGAAGAAATAATAATAGCGTAAACTATGAAGGATAGTAACATGTTCAAAAAGGTACATCCTTGTTCATTTCGATAATAATAAACAAGCTTTTTTCTCTTTATTATTTGCACTCTCCCAAAAAACACATGGTTTACTATAAGCTTCTTCCTCCTCCCATTTTAATTTATAAACAATATTATCCTTTGTTAGTACTTCATCATGCATTTCAGCTTTTTGGAATGCTGCATGCTGTACTTTTTCATGAAGTAGCTTATACGCAGTAATGGATTGTTTCGTATTTACTCTTTCAATTGTTATCATGATAACTTGCGGAATTAATAAAGATGTAATAATCGTCCATATACTAAAGGCTGCAAGGGTTTCTGAAAAGGAGAATCCTTTACTACAATTCTTCAATATTTAATCTCCCCTTTCCAAGATAAAAGGTGACTTTATACGTACGATTGTTATAGGTAATGAGCAAAGAGCCACTCGTCTGAATTGCTCCGTTTGCTCGAAATGTAACCCGATTTTTCATCGTACCACCTTCAATTTTTATGCCCTGATGATAATTCCTAACAATTAATGCCCCCGCTAATTTACTTTGTTCAATCGTATACTGATAACGATCTCCTCTGAATAATATATAAATCGTCTCCTCATTAAGAAGAGCATATTGTTGAGCGTACATCATATCCTTTTCAAATTGATCAAAAAACGTTTCTATAATTTTGGCTTGGTGGATTGGAACTAAATTTGCTATTAGAACAAAACTCATGATACTTACGATTGAAAGTACAACTAATGCTTCTATCAAAGTATAACCTTGATTGTTACTGACCTTCTCCACTAGCAGTAACCTCTCCATCAGCACCAATAATAATGCTATTTCCATTTGGACAGACAGGAGCCTGCTCTCCCTTTAAGTAACCAGCATTAAGCAAATCATCCATCTTAGGTGTTTTATTATTGTCAATTTTATAAGCCGTAACCTGTGCTTGTACCATATTAACTAATCCTTCGCAGCCTTTCTTTTGGATTCTACTATTATGTTTTGTAACGTTTGGAATTGTAATTAGCAATAATATCGTAATAACTAGTAATACAACTAACATTTCAATTAATGTAAAACCCTTTTGATCTTTCATTTTTTCCTCCTCAAATACTTTCCATCATTTTATACATCGGCAATAACATAGATAAGTAGACAAATAATACTATGATGCCAACAAAACCATATATTGTCGGCTGTATGACCATGGTTATTCTATTCAATTTACTTTCTAGCCTTTCAATGACAAATTGACTATACATATATAACTCTCTTGCTAATTGACCATTAGCCTGTCCGTGTAAAATAACCTGCGAGAGCTCCTTTTCATAAAAATCACGCTCATAAATTATTTGATGCAACCCTGTGCCAGCTTTTAATTTTTGAATTAGAATTTTTGCTTCAACTTGATAAAAAGGCATAATTCTTTGTTTTTCAAATGTTTTCAGGCTTTCAAAAATTGACATCCCACCACGTAATAAATTACTTAGCTGTAATGCAAAAAAGTAGCTAAATATCATTACAAAAAACGACTTTAAAATAGGAATTTTCAGTATAATGTTCATTTTCTCTTCACTGGATTTTTTCTTATATGAGGTAAAATAATATATAACTAAAACTATAAAAGACATAAAAACAAAAATCGCCAACCATCGAAGTGACGAAAATATAAGTAATAGAAATTGCGAGAAGAATGAAGACTCGATGTTCATAGAGGAATATAGTTGTTCAAACTGTGGAGTTATAACCGATTGAACAAATCCAAGAATAACAAAGACGGTAATAATTAAAAATATTGGATAGCGAAGAATTTTAAATAATTGATCTAAATGGGTTATTTTTTTATGAAGTATTTCACTGCCCTCTTTTAATGCAAATTCCAAATCACCATGCTCTTCAGCGAAATACAAATAGCTTAGTACATCACGGTGAAAACGAAGGATAGTGAAGGCTTTCCTAAGTGAATAGCCTGCAGTCAGCTGTGACAAGCAAATATTCAAATCATCTTTTTTCTTTCCTTTTTCATTTACATATAGAAAATTTAAAGCCTCATTTAGTGTATAACCTTTCTCTAATAAAGTACTTAATCTTTTTAGCAGTGTTGCTTGCTCTTTAATACTCCATACATGTTTAATCTTCATAGTTATATACCCAACGATCATATGAGTTTGGATATAAATAACCTAATGCGATCCCTTTTTTAATCACATCCTTTAATGTAGGATATCGGTATACAGTTGATTCTCCTTTCGCTTCCTTAACAACTGCTGCTAAATTCCTGCCATATAAGATTTCATATACACTTAACCTTCTATTTTTTCGAAGCTTTCGACAAAATGGGGAACATGGCCCTTCACAAAAAGGACATTTTATTTGAACGAGTCGTTGGGCAGTAACAGCAATTAAAGTCTGCTCAATCTCCGATAAACTAACATCAAATTCAAGCAATCTATATATCGCCCCTTTTGCATCTCTCGTATGCATTGTAGAAAGTACTAAATGTCCTGTTAAGCTTGCCCTTATCGCGATTTGTGCCGTTTCCCTATCGCGGATTTCACCAACCATAATAATATCTGGGTCATGTCTTAAAATAGCTTTTAAACCTGTAGCGTAGGTAATTCCTGCCTTTTCATTTACTTGAACTTGCAATACCTCATCACTTCTTGTTTCAACAGGATCTTCGAGCGTGATAATATTTCGATTGAAATGTCGTTTTGCATAGTGCATAAGTGAATAAAGAGTAGTCGTTTTCCCTGAACCAGTTGGTCCAGTAAAAATCATCAGTCCGTGTGAGTGGTTTAATATCGATAATAACTTTTTCGTCGTTGTTTGAAATAGCGCTAATTCCCCAATCGCTGGAATTTTTCCTTGTGGTAAAATTCGGATTACTAAGCTTTCTTCATAAATAGTAGGCAACGTTGATAAGCGTAGGTGGACATTTATGTTTGGCGTCTCTAGAGAAAGCGCACCACTTTGAGGTCTTCTTCGTTCACCTATATCCATCGATGCTAAAAATTTCAGATGAGAGATAATTCTGTCACATATTTCTTTTTTCATCGAATGCTTTTCGATTAGTTCATCATCAACCCGAAAATGTATTTGTGTTTCTTGTGCCTTTGGAATTAAATGAATATCTGACGCATGTAACGCACATGCCTCCTCAATTAATCGTTCACTTAATTGTTCAATTGCTTGCATATCGTCATCTCCCTTCTATTTGTATATTTACAAGGTAATTGTACAAAATAATAAAAGGAAGAGCATCTTACAAAAAAAGTATTATTCATCAAAACAATTTTGTTTTCTAATGGTCTTTTATAGAATGATATGGTCAATTGTTCAAAAATTCAGGATATAAAATCTAATTTATTATCTTTTTCCATAGTACACATCATTTTTAATTTGGAGAAGGAAATGTAAACGCTATTTACAATTATGGGAAAGGTACATTATAATAATGAAAGTGGCAGTTTCTTATACATGAGGATGATTTGTCTAAAGCTATTATAAACGTTGTTATTACATCACATAAGAATGACTCATGTATTAAAACAACATGGCAGTTTGTGGCAAAACCAACAAAGGGAGGAATACATATGGATCGTATGTTCCGAGTATTAGGTTTTTGGACAGGAATCTTCGCAGTCATGTTTTATCTTGGAGACATGAAGACTACTTCCTTACTATTTTTCGGGCAAACAGGGTTTTTCGTCTTTTTATCTTACTTAAAATTAACTGAACGTATGTACATTTATATCTTTGGTGCATATTTAACTATTTTCTTTGTCGGATTTACGTATTGGACAACATTTATGATGATTCCAGGACAAGGTGCTGGTCATTAAATTTTATGAATAAAAAAAGAAACAGGCAGCTTTTTACTGCCTGTTTCTTTTTTGTTAGACCTCGCTATTCAAAGCTGTACTTACTCACTTTGACATACTCCTCTACTTAGGAAACTCACTTAGTTCTTATAACTAATTTTAAAATCCATTCAAAAATGGATTTCCTTCCATTTCTAATTCTATCGTTGTATCCGGTCCGTGACCTGATAATACAAGTGTTTCTTCTGGTAGTGTTAATAACTTTTCATGAATGCTTTTGAGTAATGTTTCATGATTACCTCCAGGCAAGTCAGTTCTCCCAATACTTCCTGCAAACAATGCATCTCCAGAAAAGACAATTCCGGACTGAATATCATAATATGAAACACTTCCTGGTGAATGACCTGGTGTTTCAAAAACTCTCAGCTTAAAATTCCCTATTTCTATCATTCCTTCATCTTTAATAAGATGATCTGGCTCAGATGCCTTAATTTTCCCAGCCATAAAATATTCTGACCCATTTAATGATGGATTCGTTAGCCAATCCTTTTCATTTTTATGTACATAAACCGGAATTTTCCATTCATTTCGGATATCGTCTACAGCTCCTATATGATCAAAATGAGCATGTGTTAACAAAATTGCTAGAGGTTTTAAATGTTGTTGTTGTATAATACTCGTCAGTTTTTGTGCTTCACCACCTGGATCAATTATTAAACATTCCTTATTGCCATTGGTATATAAATAACAATTTGTTTGAAGTGGGCCTAGTGGTATTTGTCTCCAATTCATTTTAAACAACTCCTATTTGATGAATTACTCTTATTTTACACTTATTTTTTCAGGGTTCAAGCTTTACATTTAGCAGTTTGATTTGTCGTTCCTTTGGGTATTCTATTAGTAAACTATGGCAAATGAATCCAAAATTAACTCGACAAAGCTAATGAAACCGATTAAAATATTATAAGGAATTGTTTGTATCTTCTCCTTTTTTTACATGGTACAATGAATATAATTTATATAGCGTAAGGGGGCTTTTTAATGGGTTTAGTAATTATTTTCGGACTTGTTACCATTCTTGCTATTTTTGGATTGATTCGTTCATTAAAAGAAAAAAACTTTCTTGGGATGATTTTTGCGTTCGGTGCTTTGGCTGTGTTCGGATGGTTTGCAGTTATGACTGTATTAAACAACGGATTCCCTACTACACACTAATGCATACATAACTTTTATGCTTTTGAATTAAAACGCTATCATTTAGAAGAAGGTACATCTGTGATAAACAATTGTAGCTTTAAAAGAGGCTGTCTCAATCAAGGGATATAAATCCCCAATGAGTCAGCCTCTCTTTAATTATTATAAGTGCTTTTGAACACTTTCCAATTTTCCTTGCATTGTTGTATTTTTATCGCGGCGATCATCAATACGAATATTAGTAGCTACTCGATTAATGCCCATGCTGAAAGGTGCTTCATGAATAGCCTTAATAACTTCAAATAGAGTTGATAATTCTCCTTCAATAATAGTATTCATAGGTGTTAATTGATACGTAATCTTCTCCTCAAGCTCATACTTTTTTAAGATCGTCTGAATATTAGCCACATATTTACTTACACTAGGATCGTTAGTTCCAATAGGAATTACTGTTACATCTACTATAGCCATGATCATCTTTTCCTTTCTTATTCACTATTTGAATGTTATTAAATCCACTAGTTTTTTGTTTTTTAAATCAATCATATACTCAAATCTTGGGCCGTATAATGCATAATCCCCGTTAGGAGATAATTTAAATTGATAATTTTCAAGGCCTTCAATTAATACTTTCTTTTCTTTTGTTTCAATATTATACGATATTAAAGAATAAGAAGTATTTTCCTCATTTACTTCTAATAAGTAAAAAACTTGTTTATCTTCATTATAATCCTGGTATGGAATTGACCAATCTGAATAAAGTGACACCACTCTTGTTGGCAACTCATTTATTAGCTTCATTGTACTTAATTCATAAAACTTTATAGATGCATTTCCTTTATCATCGAAAACTTCAACCGTAGTCATAACATTTGAATAATTAGTATTTGTTAACACATTATTTGCAAAAAGTGACTCTTCTTTCATTTTTCGATCATAGATATACATTGGTGCAGTTAAAGTTGGTACATCCTGATTCCACTTCAAATAGGAAATTTTAGTATCCCCAACCCATTGCATAAAAGGAATCTTAACTGGATTATCTGTTATAGACTTTTCCGTAGTATTTATAATATATGTATTATATGTCCAATCCTCATTAAAACTAGACACAAATAATTCTTCATGATTAAGCTGATTCCAAGTAAATTCTAATTCAAATGACTGAATTTTTGTATTATATTGTATTTCACCTTTTTCATCTAATATGATTAAATTAGCTTCATATGTTGTAGGACTTGTATGTACTAAAAACAAGGAATGGTTGCTATTTGCTTCAAACTGTACTATCGGTGCTTCAGAACGGAAAAATATAGAAGAATCTCCAGTATATATATTATAGGAATGGATCGTTGACCCATTTGCTGTATTAGTAATGTAAAAGATTGATTCCTCATCTTTCCAATCAGCTACTGAATGGAATACACTTTCATCTATTTCAGTAGAAATAACTTCATCATGTTTACTTTGCTGATTAGATTCCTCTCTCGACTTTTGTACATCCTCCGTAGGTGGAAGATCCTTATTTTTCTCTTGTTGATGAGATGATACACAGCCTGCACAAAGAAGTAACGTGAACATAAGGAGAAAAACCAACTTAATTAATCTCATCAACTCTCATTTTCACCTCTCTATTTGTCGTTATTAATTTTTCTAAAAGATTGCTGTTTTACAGGAAAAATAAATAGGTTGATTATGCGGAACTAGTGAAGCATACACATAGGCAAAGAGCGCCGAGTTAGCTATGCAGTCCCGCGGAAATCAACCACTCTCTGTTTTTACCAAATTTATTGCGAAAACAGCCTATCTTATAGTAAATCTTCTTCTACTTATTAATACGTATTACATGAGATTTTGTTTCATAAACTTATGAAATTTACATAAATAATGCAGCCAAAAATATTCCTTTGCTTTTTGTATACATTTCATCAAACTGTTCAAAAGGCAATGGATTTACACCTAGTCCTAATTCAATAGTAAATCCCGACTTTTCATATTCATTGACGAACCAGTCTCGAAAACCAGCGTGACTATCAATATTTCTTATAGCTTTATATCCGCTTAATCTTTCAAATTCCGCAACAATTTGGCCAGCTTCATTGGGCTCTTTCCCTAAGTAACCCCAATAAATTTCTTCTCCCTGTGTATGAAAAGCAAGGACACGGTCAAATTGCCGTTTCTGAACTATATCTGCTAATGCAATTGCTTCCGGTTCTGTTAACGGGGCATCTCCTGGATAATCACGTGGGGCAGGACCTTTAGGTATTTTTCTCTCTTTTTCGATCTCCCAATTAGCGGGGTATTGATTATTCAAATCAACGCCTCTAATGTTTGCCTTCCATTGTGAAAAATCAAGGCTATAGCCATTTATTTCAAGAATTAACTTATTGTACTTTGAGTTATTTGGTAAGCCATTCCGAACAAGATCAACACCATCTGGATTAACCATTGGCACAAATGAGAGAGTTACCTCTTTATATAAAGAACTGCAGCAATTGCCATCTAAAAGCTGATTATTAACTAAAGATGCCAAAAAGTTCTTTAACCAATACATCATAATACTTGTTGTAATCCACTCATTTGCATGAAAGGATCCGTTCATATGAATCTTTTTAGGACCATTTCCAATTTTTAATTCTACTATTGGTTTTCCTAAAACACTATAGCCTATTATTTCCTTTTGTAAAAATGGATATAAAGTAACTAATTGATTCAGTTCAGAATATAATTCTAATGAATCATAAGGTTTTTTAGTATTAAGAATTGTACCATTTCCCTGCGTTTCATGCATTATTTTTATGTCATTGTTCATAAGTTCTACATATTCACTACTTATGTCCAACACTGACTCCTTATAAGGTATTAACAAATACGTATCTTCGTTAATAAGTCCAGATTGTAAGTTTTTCAGTTTTTTATTACTATCCAAAATTAAACGTTTATCTAATTGGAGCAGTATCGATAAATCATTTAATGATATTTTCCTTTTAATGTAAAAGAGCATTACGTACCAACCTCCATCGTTATGTATTGTTATAAAAATGCTAAATATTATAGGTCAATTTAATAATATTGATCTATACTATTCAATTTCATATTAGCTTTGACTTTTCATATATATTCAATTTTTAAGTTAATATACAACAGATCTAAAACATCCTTAAATCACGTTGTAGAACATCGCTTTTTTCAATCAAAGGCTATGTTAAAGCTTACTGTTGCTTCTTAACACTTTGTTAAGTGAGAGAATGCATAAGATGCGTGTCGAAGAGAGACACTCTGCACTTAATGCTACAGGAGCCTCCATACCCAATTGCTAAAAGCAAAGACTGCAAGAGGGAAATAAAAAACCAAGATTAGCAGCACCAACATAAAAAAGCTGACCTCGCCAGTTTATTCCATAAAGGAACTAGCATAAAGTCAGCTTTCTTAATTATTATTTATTATCATTTGTTTTCGTATTACTTTTTACTTCAGTGGATTCTCCCTGTTTACCGTAAAAGCGTAATAAATCACCATAGATGATTTCATCCGAATAGCTTAATTCCTGTTTAGCCTTTTCCATATAAGGCTCACAAACCGCTTCCTCGACTTCCTCACCTGTTGCTTTGTCATAACATACGCCACGAGTATAAACATTATTTTCAGTTATAAAGCTTCCATCTCTTAATGCTGCAAATGATAGTTTTTCGTCAGAGAAGGCATCTGAACCAAATTGAATCTGATCAGAAGTATCAATACCAAGTAAGCTCATAATTGTAGGACGAATATCAATTTGTCCAGTTACTTTTGATATTGTCTTTGGTTCTTTATCAGTAACTCCAGGTATATGAACAATAAACGGAACACGCTGTAATTGGATTGTTTCAAATGGAGTAATTTCTTTTCCTGTAAATTGCTCCATTGCTTTATTATGGTTCTCAGAGATACCATAATGGTCACCATATAGAATGATGATTGAATTTTCATATACATCGGTTTGCTTTAATTTCTCAAAGAAATGCTTAACACCCTCATCCATATATCGCACTGTCGGGATATATTGATTTAGTGTTTTACTATTTGAGTCAAATTCATCAATCATTTTATCCTCTTCCCCAAGATCAAATGGGAAATGGTTTGTTAATGTAATAAGTCTTGTGTAGAACGGCTGTGGAAGATTATCTATATGTTGAACAGTTTGCTCAAAAAAGTCGATATCTTTTAATCCCCAACCAATCGAATTGTCCGCTGTCACTTCATAATCATTAACATCAAAGAAACGTTCATAACCTAAAGTTTCATACATTATGTCACGATTCCAGAAGCTCTTATTATTAGCATGAAAAATTGTTGAATAATATCCATGATCCTTTAATAACTCAGGCGTAGCAGTATATTCGTTACTACTGTTTGTAAAGTATACTGCACCACGTCCTAATGGATACAATGAGTTATCGACAATAAACTCTGAATCTGATGTTTTCCCTTGCCCAGTTTGATGGTAGAAATTATCAAAATAGTAGCTTTCTCCAATCAAATCATTTAGGAATGGAGTAATTTCCTGGCCATTTACTTTCTCATTAATGACAAAACTTTGTAGTGATTCTAATGAAATTAAAATCACATTTCGACCTTTTGCTACTCCAAATAAATCTTCAGAAGGCTCCTTACGGTTTGCATTTACATAGTTTTCAATTTCAGTCAAATTATCACTATCTGCTAGCGCTCTTTGTGCCGTAGTTTTCGATTGTAAAAATGCGTCATAAATATGGAAATTATAAACACTAATATTCTTAACAAGAATTTCTCTGTCAAATGTACGTGTTAGTAATTGAGGTCTTTCAGTTTCTGCTAAACCTAAGTTAAAGAAAAATATTGCCGCTACTAATAAAAAATATGCTGATTTTTCTTTTTTAGTTAATTGAGAATCTGATTTAAAGGTTGGTTTTTTCAATAACCAAAATAATATTACTAAATCGACGAGCATTAACAAGTCTGTAGGTAAAAATAAACTACTAATACTACTTCCTAAATCCCCCATATTACTTGTCTGAAATAAGACCGGAATTGTTAAGAAATCATTGTAGAATCGATAAAATACCATATTTGCGAGTAAAAGTATTGTCACAAAAATACTAGCACCAAAAATATATCGATTCCGATTCTTTTCTTTCATAAACAATCCAATTCCGAATATGAAAAGTAAAAAACTTAAAGGGTTAATGAATAGAATAAACTCTTGTTTAAAGTTTTCAATTTTAATATCAAAGCTAGTTTTATAGACAATATATGTTTTAATCCACATAAAAAGCGTTGCTATTAATAAAAATGAAATTTTCGAAAAAGATTTCTTACGCATAAATAACCTCCTCATCCCACAGGACAATAGCGCTTTCGTTTTATCTCTCATGTTTTCCATATATTAGGTATACAATAAAACAACTAAAACATATCTTAATACTTCTTTTACAAAAAATCAATCCTTTTTAATATTGTCATAACAAACACATGATAGAATTATAATCTATACTTTATTCCAATAACCTAATTATTAGACGTATGAGTTGAAAAAAAGTTTCGTTTTTATAAAAGTTTTAATATTCAGAATATACAAAAATAAGAAATGAGAACAACAAGGTTGAACTCATTTCTTATTTTGTTTATTACCTATTTATTTAATAATTTCGTTTTTACTAGCCATGCTCCTCCAATTACTCCCGCATCATTACCTAATGTGGCAACAGTAATTGTTGCTGCATCACCAACACGAGGAAAAGCGAAACGTTTAAAATAATGTTCAACTTTTTTTATAAGCTTATCACCAGCTTTTGAAACTCCACCACCGATAACAATTTTTTCAGGATTTAAGCCATTTGCAACATTAGCTAACATTAAACCTAAATGAAACGTTACATAGTCAATAATTTCTTCCGCTATAGCATCCTTTTTCTCTAGTGCATCAAAGACATCCTTCGAGGTTAAATTACCACTTGCTTCAAGGATCTCCCTTAGAATACTTTGTTTTTCACTTGTTGATAGCTTCTCTTTTGCCACCCTAACAATTCCCGTTGCAGATGCGATGGTTTCGATACATCCTGTCTTTCCACAATTACATGGTGCTCCACCATCTGGAACAACAGTAATATGCCCGATTTCTCCACCAGCTCCATTAACACCATGGATGACCTCTCCATTTGAAATAAGTCCTCCCCCAACACCTGTTCCAAGCGTCACGCATATCAGGTCTTTCGCACCATCTCCAGCACCTTTCCACATTTCACCAAGTGCAGCGATATTTGCATCATTATCAATTATAGCTTGTAAACCCGTTTCTAATTCGAGATGGTCTCGTAGTGGGTAGTTTTTCCAACCTAGATTAACAGTTTCGTAAATAAGGCCACTTTCAAGATTAACAGGTCCTGGCGCCCCCATACCAATTCCAGCCAGCTTCTCTTTTGTAAAACCTAACTCTGTTAATTTAGTATCAATTGATTTAGCAATATCTGTCGTAATTTCCTTTCCAGTTTTATCAGTAGGTATCTCCCATTTTTCTACAATTTCACCATAATAATTAATAAACGCCATTTTAATTGTAGTTCCACCTAAATCAACACCGACTAACCATTGTTCATTCATTCTATTCACCTTTTCCTCTATTTATATATTCATCTACCCGAAACCGTTTTCAATCAAAGGAAATAATAAACCTTTTTCTTTTTTTGCTGACTAGCTAGTATCCGATTTCACTTACCCTTTTAATCTTTGCACTTCGCTTCTTAAGAGTAAAATCGCCATTTGATAGTCATTTGGTTCTATTAAGTTTGACTGATATAATTGTCTAACTTCTTCTTCCATCAACTCTAAATCAGCTATTCGATCCCCTACATAAATAATAATTCCAAACTTCTTCAATAGCTGTTGTACATCATAAATCGTTTTCAATTGATCACCTACTAAACATTAACTTTCACTAATAATCGTTAATTAGAAATGCCTAATTTAAAGTATAAAGGAATTGAAATACTCGTCAAGGAATCGTTAACAATAAAATGAAAACTTCATAAAAAAAAGAATTGTCATCTAAATGACAATTCTACAGATTGAAGACAAAAGGCATTTGGGAAAGCTTTCTTTCCCAAATGCCTTTTTAATTTTTGATTTTCTTCTTAGAATCTATCTTAAAAATAAGTGTAAATTGCCTATTATTCATATTTT